>NZ_JBAZDW010000007.1:0-40417 GCF_041654235.1 Dehalococcoides sp.
TGCTTGAAACAGGCACAGCCCGCTGAGCTTCAGACCTGGCCATAGCAATAAGCCCCTCATTGGCATTGAAACTGGCACGGCTATCTATGCTTGATTTAAAGCGTTCTACAAGCTGAGGAAGCCAATCATACTTGTACTCTTTGTCTACATCTACCATCATTGGATACAGATCATAATATTTTTGATAGAAAGTGGACAAACCAGCCAAACCATTGGATGGCCAAGTATTGGGCATGCAGTCCAGGTCGCCTTTGGTTAAATCATAGCCGACTGCCGGGTTACTACCGGCCACTGCGTGTCCGGCACTCTTGAACCTTTCGCCATAGTACCAACGCATATCAATACGATGTATGCCGCCCACAGAGTGGTTATCCGGTAAATCAGGCCCAATTACTTCCCAGCTGAAAGGAGTAACTTTGTCTACTCTGAATGGTTCGCGGTTAAAATATTCATGACCCTGACGGTGTTCCTGGCCCTGCATGGAGAATGCAGATTGGCCCTCATGATAAGAATTCCAGTAACTGCCGGCGGCAGCCACTGATAACCCGGCCGCCCCTACTCCTGCGGCCTTGAGGAAATCTCTACGATTTACTTCTGCCATGATTCCTCTCACTTTTTGTTAATCATTTGTCTTCCCAAATACCACTCAGTCTTTCCCGAGTGTCAACGTTTCATTTCCACCTCTCTTTGGGAATGAACAGCCGTTATATACTTTAGTATCCCTATATCGTATACGAAATACATCGTATACGATACTTATCATGTACGATACACTAAACTATCTGTAAATACATCGTCCAAATGGCGTAGTACTTTATGCTGATTTTTTTGACGATTCAACTACAAGTTGATATTATTTGAGGTATTAAAGAAGTATCGGGAAGAGACTATGGAATTTAGCGACTTTTATAAATGGGATCCAAATGATGCAGCAGGACTGTTACTAATGCGCACCCGCCGGGCTATATATAAAGAACTGGAAAGGGCTTATTACCAAATCGGTATTTCCCCTGAACAGGCGGGAGTTTTTGACCAGATTGCTACTAAAGGCAAGGCTACCATAAATGACATCACCAGGCGTTTACTGAGAGAACCTCATACCATTCTCGGACTTATCAACAGGATGGAAGCCAATGGCCTGATTTATAAAGAAAAAGACCCGGATAACCATAGCATGATAACTATATCCCTGACCGAAAAAGGCTATAATACTTACCGGCAAATGCTGGATATCCGCAAAACTATGGTTAAATCTACGGCGGTTTTGACAGATGATGAACGCGGGCAACTGGAGAAGCTTCTGAAGAAAATACTGGATGCTACCCTGAAACGCTTAGATAAAAAAGGATAGGATAATTTGGCGGCGGATTGTATATAACTGGAACAATGAAACAGCAACAACTTCCCCGGCTAATCTAAATTTCTCTTCTGCGGGTGTATATCCATAATCTTCAAATCAAGTCGGTCCTATTTCCTCAAAATTCAGTGCGTTATTATGAGAAAATAGTTTTAAGCCGCGATACGGACATGTTCTGGTAAAGTCAAAATCCATCTTCTTTTGAAATACGCCCTAGATTCCGGTGATTAATTCTAATCTTCAGAATGGTTTATCCCGATAATCATCTGCTTTAGGAACAGAATATTTGTGCCGCTGGCCAGTGTACATGCAAAGAAGCTTAGCGGTTTTCACATATAGTTATCGTCTTAAATAATAGTATTTTCAAATATCACTCAGAGATTATGGGCAGAGTAAATTTTACAGTTTCTCCCGGGTGATTAGTCGCATCAACCCGGATATTCCTGCCATCAAAAGTTATTATCAATTTGCTAAAGTATAAACCCAACCCAAGGCCATCTGATTTATTCGTATAGTATCAACCTTGAAGGTTTTTTTTAAGTTTTATTGCTTTTTCATGACAGGCGCTTACACAATTACCGCAACCTTCACAGCGTTCCGGGTGTATTAATCTGGCTTGTTTGCTGCCATGAGCAGATACCTTAAGTCTGGATATAAAGGGCAGCTGGTTTTTCTCAAGGGCGGATAATTGGTATATCTCAAATACGCCGTTGGGGCAAACCAAGACGCATTCTCCATCCCCCTCACATTTTGACGTGTTTATTACCGGTGCAAAATCACCGGGAGTGTGTTTATGGGCTTGTTCTTGCTGGTTATTTGACTTCATGTTCTACCTTTTTAAATTAAAATAGATTCATATAAATATCATTAGCCTTACTACATAACTGCAGATATTTGTTATATATCAAGAAAGCATCAAGCATTAGTTATTTTCTATCAGCCCTGATTCAAATTGGCTGTTATATAGCGAAGCGTAAAAACCGTTAGCCTCCAGCAGTTCTTTATGGTTGCCCTGTTCTACAATCGCTCCGTCTTTCATCACCAGTATGATATCTGCATTACGGATGGTGGATAAACGGTGGGCAATTATAAATGCCGTGCGGCCTTGCATCAGGTTTTCCATAGCCTGCTGTATCAGCATTTCGGTTCTGGTATCCACCGAGCTTGTAGCCTCGTCTAAAATCAAAATCTTGGGGTTGGCCAAAACGGCTCTGGCAATGGTCAGCAACTGTTTTTGACCCTGTGAGATGTTGCTGGATTCCTCGTTCATTACCATTTCATAACCATTTGGCAGGGTATGTATAAAATGGTCTATGTAGGCCGTCTTGGCCGCTGTGTAAACCTCATCATCGGTTGCATCCAGCTTGCCAAAGCGGATATTATCCATAATGCTGCCGTTAAACAGCCAGGTATCCTGAAGTACCATACCGAAGGCACTGCGGTACTCCTGTCTCTTGATATCCTGTATATTTACCCCGTCTACCAGAATAGCCCCGCTGTTTACGTCATAAAAGCGCATCAGTAGCTTAACCATAGTGGTTTTTCCGGCACCCGTAGGGCCGACAATGGCTACCCGCTGGCCGGGCTTTATGTCTGCGTTGAAATTTTTGATTATAACTTTGGTCGGGCTATAACCAAAAGACACATCTTTAAAGCTGACAGCCCCTGAAATATCCTTCAGGCTGACAGGATTAGCCGGTTCGGGGACTTCTTCGCCTTCTCCCAGAAATTCAAAAATACGCTCGGCTGCCGCAGCGGTAGACTGGAGTATATTTACAATGTTAGCGGTTTGGGCCAGCGGCTGAGTGAATGACCTGACATACTGGACGAAAGCCAGTATGTCGCCTACCTGAATGGTTTTCTGTATGGCCAGAAAGCCGCCCAGAATACATACAACCACATAGCTCAGGTTGCCTATGAAGTTCATCATGGGCATCATAATGCTGGAGAGGAACTGGGATTTCCATGATGCGCCGTACAGCTCTTCGTTCAACCCTTCAAATTTGGTTATGGATTTTTCCTCGCCGTTGAAAGCTTTCATAACATTGTGGGCGGAATACATTTCTTCAACGTGACCGTTTATATGCCCCAGATAGTCCTGTTGTTTGCGGAAATATTTTTGTGACCGGCCGACTATCAGGGAAATCAGGCCTATAGAAACGGGGACTATTATCAGCGAAGCAAGTGCCATAATCCAGTTGATAGTGAACATCATCACCAGCACACCCAGTATGGTAACTACAGAGGTAACCATCTGGGACATGCTTTGGGTTAGGGTATTGGATATTAAATCAACATCGTTGGTAACATGGCTTAAAACTTCGCCATAGGTCTTGTTGTCAAAGAATTTCATTGGCAGTCGGTTTATTTTTTCTGCTATCTGCTTGCGAAGGTCATAAGTAACCTTGATGGATACGCCGGTCATTATATAACCCATAATATAGCTGCATATGGCACTGACTGCATACAGCCCGACCAGAATCAGTACTATATTGCCTATATAAGTAAAGTCAATTCCGGCCCCCGGAGCGTTCATGACTTTACTTACCAGACCTTCAAAAAGTTTGGTGGTTGCATTACCCAGAAGCTTCGGGCCGATGATGGTAAAGACCGTACCGAAAATGGCTAATACCAGTGCAATGATAAGCGTAAAGCGATAAGGTGTCAGGTATTTTAAAAGGCTGGTCATGGTGTCCTTAAAATTTCTGGCCTTTTCACCTGAGTGTGCCATACGCATTCCGCCCATTGGGCCGCCCATGTGCATGCCGCCACCCATAGGGCCGCCGCTCACCGGCATCCGGGATTGGGGGTTATTTCTGTTCTGGCTCATGCTGATAACTCCTCCCTGGACAGCTGTGACAGGGCCAATTCGCAGTATACTATGCAGTTTTCCATCAGCTCTTTGTGGGTGCCTTTCCCGACAATCATTCCATTTTCCAGCACGATAATCTGCTCGGCATTCATAACCGTATTTATCCTTTGAGCTACAATCAATACCGTAGCATTGTGAGTCTCTTTCTTCAGGGCTTTTCTCAGAGTGGCATCGGTCTTGAAGTCAATGGCGGAAAAGCTGTCATCAAAGATATATATTTCAGGTTGCTTGGCTACTGCTCTGGCAATAGCCATTCTTTGTTTCTGCCCGCCGGAGATATTTGCCCCTCCCTGGGATATGGGTGTATTGAAACCGTTTTCGGTGGTGTCAATATATTCTGTCAGCTGGGCAATCCGGGCGGCTTTCTTTAATGTGTCTGCATCGGCATTTTCGTTTCCATAAGCGATATTGCTCTCTATAGTGCCGGAGAACAAGCTGGTTTTCTGGGGAATATACCCGATTTTATCCCGCAGGTCATGCTGGGTGACATTACGGATATTGGTATTGTCTATCAAAATCTGGCCTTCTGTTATATCGTAAAAACGGGGAATAAGGTTGACCAGAGTTGATTTACCGCTTCCGGTACCGCCTACAATAGCGGTGGTTTGCCCGAGCTTGGTAGCAAACGAAATATCTTTCAGAACATAGTCATCTGCACCGGGGTATTTGAAGCCCACATTTTGAAATTCTACTTTGCCCCTGATATTTGTATCAAAGCTGACAGGTTTCTTTGGGTCTTCAATACCGGGTTCAGTTTCCAGCACTTCGGCAATGCGTTGGGCAGAGACTGTAGCCCTGGGCATCATGACGAATACCATGGAGACCATAAGGAAGGCCATAATAATCTGCATGGAGTATTGCATGAAAGCCATCATATTGCCTACCTGCATGGCACCCGCATCTATCTGATGCGCACCCACCCAGATAATCAGCACCCCGACCCCGTTCATTATCAGCATCATGGCCGGCATCATAAAGACCATAACCCGGTTGATAAACAGAGTGGTTTTGGTCAGGTCTACATTGGCTTTTTCAAATTTATTTTCTTCCAGTTGCTGCTTGTTGAATGCCCTGACTACCATTAGGCCGCTCAGCATTTCGCGGGTAACCAGGTTTAATTTATCAACAAACTTCTGGATTATCCTGAATTTGGGGATTGCCACTACGAAAATCACACCTATCATGGCCAGTATGGCTATTACGGCTGAGGCAATAATCCATGACATGGAGACATCTTGCCCCAGAGCCTTGATTATGCCTCCTACACCCATAATGGGGGCGTAGAACACAATCCGCAGCAGCATTACCAGTATCATTTGTATTTGCTGGATATCATTGGTAGAGCGGGTTATAAGCGAAGCCGTAGAAAATTTGTCAAATTCGCTGTTGGAATAGCTCTCTACCTTGGTAAAAACCTTACGGCGGGTATCCCGTCCGAATCCGGCAGCCACCCGGGCGGCCAGAAAACCTACGGCAACCGAAAAAGTAACACTGACCAGTGTCAGCAGCAGCATCAACCCGCCGATTTTGACCATGTAATTCATCTGCATCTGGTTGAGATCCATGCCGATAGCTTGGTATTCTGTAGCCAGGTAGCTTACATCTGATTGGGCAACCATACTTTCGGGTATGGCGGACAGGTGGCTTGCGGCACTTTGAATAATGGCATCAAGCTGTTCCTGAGGCAAACTTGCCAGTACGGAAAATATATCTGCTCCATCAGGCAGGTCAAACTGGCTGCCCAAAATATCAGTAGCCGCTCCGCTTTCGATATACGATACCATTAGTATGGGAACAGACAGGATGGAGTTTAGGCGGTTTGCGGCATTTTCATCGTTAGTGTTTAGCTTGTATATTGATTCATTTGCCAACCCAGGATAGGATTCTATGTATTGGTTATAATCAGCTGGAGATAGCAAATCTTTATCCAGTAGTGTGTAGTATCCGGTTACCGATGCCTTGTCAGCACTATCCACAAACAGGAGTATCCGGTTCATTTCACTGGAACGTATGGCGCTAGGGGTTGCATTTTCAATGCCCTGCTGTTGTATGCCTACGTTTATTATCCGTGACATCAGGTCCGGCAAAGACAAGTCACTCATAGCCTGCCCAAGCAGCAGGGTAAAAATAAGGATGATAGACCAGGTAAATGGTTTGAGAGACTTAATTAGTTTCCACAAGGGATATCTCCTCCTGAATAAGCGTAATCTATCCGGTATTTGGCTACGGCATATCTTCTTTGGTAACGGGTTCAGGACTGACCTTGGTGATCAGGCTGACTAGCTCTTTCAGCTCATCAGTACTCAGGACATTAAATTTTTCGGCTATGGAGCTGAAGAAATCTTTTCTGAACTGATGTATTTCTTTTCTGGCCGCAGAGGTCAGTTTCAACTTTATGCTGCGCCTGTCAGCCGTGTCTGTTTCCCGCGTTATCAGTTTTTTGTCAATCAGGGCATCTATTAACTGGGTGATTGCGCCCGGTGTAACCGATGTTAGGCGGGCTAATTCCTTGACGGATATTCCCGAATCATCATATTTGTTAATTATAAAAACCAGCCTGGCTTGGGGGTGGCTGAGAGAGGGTTTTATAACCGAAACATCTCGCTGAACATGCCTCATCAAAGAAAACATACGTTCAAGAAGCTGCTGTAACAGTTCGTCTCTCCCGGTGTCTGCTTCATTCTGAAATTGTTGCTCTGCCATCTGCCTTTATAACCTGTCCACAATAGTTTAGTTGCTATATAATTTAGTAGCTTAACAGATATTTGTCAAATGAATGACTGGTTGCCTTAAGCAAGTTTATTATCAAGGATAACCTCGCGTAGCAGGTCAACTTTGTGTGTATTCTAAAGATTGTTCAGGGCCTTTTATATTTGGCTTTGGGGAAAACGGTTTATTTTTCCCGATATACTATTTCCATTTCCTCCAGGGTTTTATCCAAAATATTGTTGACCCTGATAATTTTGGCAGGGTCATTGTGAACGGCTATGTGCCCCATAAGTTCCCTGATTTCATCCAGATAGTTCATGGTTGTACGAATGTTTTGCAGGTACTCCTGATTCTTGGCGTTTCCCCAGCCCCATAGCCGCTCCTTGATTTTTTGGGTGGCTTCTTCCTGTTCATGCAGAAACTTTTTACCGCCATCGGTAATCGTATATATTTTTTTCCCCTCGACTTCACTTGACGTTACGTATTCCATGTCCTCCAGTAACTGTAATACCGGGTAGACGCTGCCGGTGCTGGGGGAATAAAGGCCGTGAAAACGTTCCTCTAGAGACTGAGTTACCTCGTAGCCGTGAGCTGGCTTATCTTTCAGCAAGTCTAAAATAACAAATTTCATATCGCCCCTTTTAAACATGCGGGAGCGTTTTTCAAATGAATGAGAGAATCTGTCAAAAGGATGAGAATGCCTTTCAAAGTTATGAAATGGTGAGCCAAACATATTTATTCACCTCTATAATAAGCTATAACTATATATCGTTATATATAGTTATACTCCTCAATATTTTCGTTGTCAACAGAAGAAGTTAAATATTATTGAAGCGAAATTGACAGGGTTATTTGGTTTTAGTCCCGATAATGTTAATATTTTGTATGAGTGTTTTGACCGACCGATTTGTTCTTCACGGTAAGCCGCCATACAATTTGGTATTTTTACATGGCGGACCGGGAGCAGGCGGTGAACTGGCCGGTTTGGCAGAGGACATAAGCTCCGCCAAGGGGGTTATTGAGCCTCGCCTTTACAGTCTTGGCATCAAGGAACAGCTGGAATATCTCTCTGGCATTATTACCCGGTTTGGAGACCAAAAAGTAGTTTTAGCGGGTTATTCTTGGGGGGCGTGGCTGGGTATTATGCTGGCCGGTACTTACCCTCAGCTTATTTCAAAATTGATATTGGTGTCCTGCCCGCTGTTTCAATCGGCAGAGGCAAAGAACATTATGGATACACGCCTGAGGCGGATGGATGAAGGTCAGAAAAATAAATTGGCAACATTAACCCGGTTTCTGGCTGAAGCTGAAAATGATGCTATGGCTGATGAGTCTTTGGCCGAAATAGGCAAACTTGTTTTACAGGTGGATGCATACTCACCCTTATACTTGCCTGATGCGTTTTTAGAGTGCAGTTACAAAACTTATAAATCCATCTGGCAGGAAGCACTCAAATTAAGGCTGGAAAACAAGTTTGAAGAATATCTGTCTGCGGTGAAATGCCCGGTAGTTGCCATACATGGGGATTACGACCCTCATCCGGCCCGGCCTGTTTTAGATTATTTGGCAAACCATCTGGAAAGATTTTCGGCAGTTTTGCTTAAGCGTTGCGGGCATTGCCCATGGCAGGAGAAATATGCACGGGAAGAATTTATAGCTTGTCTCCAAAAAGAGATCTGATATGATTGCGAATGCTGTAAATTGACGGTTAATCTGATGGGTTTGTGCTAGGGAAAGACCTTTAAATATGGCAGAATAACTGCCGGGTTATTCTTGACTTATGCCGGATGCTTGTTATAATGCAACTAGGTAGAACTAAGATGAGTTGTCTAAATACCATAAAGCAATCCGGCTACAAACTTACTCTCCAGCGCAAGCTGGTGGTTGATGTTATCCATTCTGTTTCTGCCCATTTGACTGCCGAAGAGATAATAAACAAGGTTCAGGAAAAATTTCCGGATATTAACCGCTCAACAGTCTACCGCACTCTGGATTTGCTGGAGAGTATTGGTTGTGTGGTTAAAAGCAAGATAGACGACCAAACTATCTATCACCATTCTGATGAAGGGCATCATCATCACCTGATATGCAGCCGGTGTGGGCAGCGGATAGAATGCAGTGACGATATGTTGGCTAAACTCCGCAAGGATATTCAGGCCAAATACAGTTTTTCCCCGAACCTGAGCCACATGGTTATAAACGGTATTTGCGCTGATTGCCGCAAATAAACTCTGACTGGACTGAGATATCCATTTAGATTCGCAGGGATATATTTTTAAGCTTAATAAAGAAGGGGCGGAAAGCTTGTTTTCCGCCCCTTTAATTTATTTGATTTTGCCAAAGGTTACTCTTTGGGCATTACCAGCGTAAGGTCATGGTGAATGCGTTTTAATTTACCTGTTTTTACCATCCCCTGGCTGGCGGGGCTATACCCAGATTTAGCTGGATAAAATAGCTCTGGCCGGGGTTCATGGAAGTACCACGGGTGTCTATGCGGTAGTAAATATTTTCTATAAGGTTGGAGGGGCTGGCCGGAAGCAGCCCGTTTGAACTGCTGGAAAGGGCTACCCAGATATTGGTAATATCGCTGCTGGTATTAGTGAAGCCTGACCCGTCACCGGCGCCGTTATTGGAATAGTCAGCGCAGACATGTACCCCTTGGCTGGGAGTTGCCATACTTCCCCAATCAGTGTAGACCCCGTCTGTTACCGAGAGCTGGCTTGATGCGGCGAAGGTATTGGCGGAGAGTGTACTGACGGGAGAAATAACCAACAGGGTGGGGAATAACAGGGCAAAAGTGAGCGCTAAACGGCTAAATAGTTTCAGGCCTTGCTTCAAAATCATAGCTCATACTCCTTATCATGGTTAGGCTGAAATATTTACTTTTAAATTAACAGTAGTCACAAATAGACTTGTCTAAACATATTTCCATTATATGGCTATCTTCATTGTATTGCCAGAGGCAAGGTAAAGATACAGGCAATATGTTTGAAGCGGAAAAAATCCGGTATCATTTCCCGTTAAGGTGCTTGAAAGGTATACGGGTTGGTCAAGGGTGCAATTCCCCTGCGGCGGGGATTATTTTCTCAAATTTGCGGCAGATAACTCTGACATTCAGGTATAAAATTTGAAAAATGACTTAGAATATTTAAATAACTGCCTGCAAACTTTGAAAAGTGAGTCTGGGTCATGGTATTCTATTGCACATTGGCGCTGGGCAGAAAAATACCGTGGGGGAAGTTTTTCTATTTTTCCCGTGACAATCTTCCCTGAGCGGACTTATCAGCCTCTTTGCCCACAAGTAATTTACTAGAGGAGAAACGTGGACAAAATCAAGCTATTTTTCAACCCTAAGAGTGTAGCTCTGGTAGGCGCAACAGACAAGGAAGGTTCTACCGGCAAAATCATCCTTCAGAATCTTATAAAAGGTAAAGACCGAAGGGCTGTTTATCCGGTAAACCCGAACCGTGAATCTGTACTGGAACAGAAGTGCTATCCTACTCTGAAAGACTTGCCCGAAGTACCTGATTTGGTGCTGGTGGTGGTCCCTGCCAAGTTTGTACCCCAAGTTATTGAAGACGCCGGCAAAGTGGGTACCAAGTCTGTTATCATTATTTCGGCTGGTTTCAAAGAGGTTGGGTCTGAGGGCAAAGCCCTTGAAGAAAAGATAGCCGAGATTGCCAAGCAGTACGGTATCCGCATTATTGGCCCCAACTGTATGGGTACCATGAGCCCCGCAAGCGGTTTCAATGCCACTTTCGCCCGCATGGAAATGCCCAAAACCGGCAATGTGGCCTTCCTGTCACAGAGCGGCGCTTTGGGTTCAGCTGTGCTTGACTGGGCTATTGCCCGAAATGTAGGTTTTTCCGGATTTGCTTCCATCGGCTCTATGATGGATGTGAACTTCGGTGACCTTATTGACTACTTCGGTACTGACGAAAATACCAAGAGTATTATTGTATATCTGGAAACCATGGGCGAAGCCAAGAAATTCATGAGTGCCGCCCGCGGTTTTGCCCGCACCAAACCCATTATCGTTATCAAGCCCGGCCGTTTTGAAGAGAGTGCTCAGGCCGCCAAATCCCACACCGGCTCAATGGTGGGGAATGCCATGTTTGTAGACGCTATTTTCCAGCGTGCAGGCGTGGTTCGGGTGGACAATATCGGTGACCTTTTCAGCTGTGCCGCTATATTAAATACCTCAAATCTGCCCAAGGGGGCAAATCTGGCCATTGTAACCAACGCCGGCGGTCCTGCCGTATTGGCTACGGACTCGCTGATGGAACAAAAAGGCAAATTGGCTCACATATCTGACGAGACTGTTACCGCCTTGAATCCGGTTCTGCCTCCTTCGTGGAGCAAAGGCAACCCCATGGATATTCTGGGAGATGCCGATCCTGAAAGGTATGCCGTCACCCTTGAAGCCGCCATCAAAGACCCCGGTGTGGATGGTGTAGTGGTTATTTATACCCCTCAGGGTGCGGCTAATCCTCTGGATATTGCCAAGACTATTGTCAAAATTGCCAAGAAGAGCAAAAAACCGGTGCTTACCTCATGGATGGGTGATGCCAACGTGGCCGAAGCCAGAAAGCTGTTTTATCAGCACAATATACCCAGTTTTGAATTTCCCGAAGAGGCGGTTAAGGGCTATATCTTCATGTACCGCTATGCCCGCGGCCTTGAAAATCTGTATGAAACCCCTGAAGAACTGGCGGTGGATGTAGACCCGTCCAAGGAATATATACGAACCATTCTCAAGAAGGTAGCCAGCGAAGGTCGCACCCTTCTTTCCGAAACCGAGTCTAAAAAGTTTCTTCAGGCTTATGGCATTGATGCTACGGTGCCGTTCTTGGCACGTGATGCCAAAGATGCTGCCCAGATTGCTTCCGCCCTGCGTTTCCCGGTGGTTATGAAGATTGCCTCGCCGGATATTTCCCATAAGTCAGATGTGGGCGGGGTTATCCTTGGTCTTAAAACCGAGGCCGAGGTGGAAAAAGCCTTTGCCACCATGATGGAAAACGTGAAAGCTGCCTGTCCTGCGGCCAATATTGAGGGTGTAACCCTGCAGCGCATGGTAGACAAATATGACTACGAGCTGATTATCGGCTCAAAGAAAGACCCTGTGTTCGGGCCGGTTATCCTATTTGGTTCCGGCGGTATTGAAGCCGAATTCCAGAAGGATGTGGCGGTAGGTCTGCCGCCCCTCAATCAGGTGCTTGCCAGACGGGTAATGGAAGGCACCAAAATATACGAGATGCTTTACAAGGGCTTCCGCACCAAACCCCCGGCAAACCTGCGTTTGCTTGAAGAAACTCTGGTGAAGTTCTCCAATTTGCTGGTGGATTTCCCTGAAATTATGGAAATTGATATTAACCCGCTGGCACTGCTTGGTTCAGAGGCCATTGCTCTGGATGCCCGTATAATAATAGATGAAGAATATATAAACAACCCGACTGGTGACCATAACCACCTTATCATTACCCCGTATCCGGCCAAATATATCAAGCCCTGGCATACCAAGGACGGGCGTGATGTTATCCTGCGGCCTATCCGCCCTGAAGATGAGCCTATGGAAAAAGCCCTGCTGGAAGGTCTGTCAGAAGAATCTTCCCGTATGCGCTTCTTCCATATACTCAAGGATATCAACCATGCCTTGCTGGTGCGTTTCTGCAATATAGACTATGACCGTGAAATGGCCATTATTGCCGAATATAACGACAAGGGCAAAAAACGCAACGTGGGTGTAGGCCGTCTGATTATAGACAACAACGGTCTGAGCGGTGAATTCTCAATACTGGTGGCTGATGATTTCCAGCACCATGAACTGGGGGCTAAACTGCTGGATATGCTGATTGGCATTGCCCGCGAAAAGGGTTTGAAGAATTTCTACGGTGTGGTACTGGCTGAAAACGTGGTTATGCTGAACCTGTGCAAGGATTTCGGTTTTAACGTTAAGAAAGATAAATCCACCGAGTACAAGGTTAATCTGGAACTCTAAGACCAAAACCAGGCAATTATTGTTTGAAGGCGGCTCCGGTATCCGGAGCCGCCTTCTTGGTTTCATTTGATAATAGAGGAATAGCTGTTTTAGATAAAGTCAGGTCTTTTATTCTGAACCTATGCGTAGTATGATGTAAAATACTTGGGTTGCATGGATACAGATTGTATTTTTATCTTTGCATATATCTGAAAACGTAAGGGATGGCCGTGGACAAAATAATCATGAAACCCAACAAATCCTCTCCCAAGATAGGGCATTGCACTTCTCCAGTCAGGATATTTTTGGCGGATGACCACCAAGTTGCCAGAGAAGGGCTGCGAAAGGTACTCTGTTCCGAAGCAGATATTGAAATAGTGGGGGAGGCTGATAACGCTTCAGATGTACTTAGGCTAGTAGAAGAACTAAAACCGCAAGTTGTGTTAACGGATATCAAAATATCCGGCCTTGACAGTTGTGAGCTGAGCCATAAGCTAAAAGGGGTATATCCTCCGGTCAAGGTTGTATTCCTGACCGGCTACGAAGCGGAACCATATGTGACTGAAGCTTTGTATAACGGCATAAATGGCTTTTTGACCAAGGACTGTCCGCTTGAACTTCTATCCAATGCTATTAGGGTAGTAGCTTGCGGCGGCAGCGTCTGGCAGGGGGATTTGCTTGAAAGTGCCTCTAAAAATTTTATCAAATTTGTAAATGCCAAGGCTGAGGGCCGAAGTCCTGCCGGTGAATATTCGTCAGCTACTATCAATGTTATACCTCAGGATGTACTTTCTCCGCGTGAACTTGAGATACTTATTATGGTGGCACGCGGTTATACCAATAAGGAAATCAGCGTTAATTTGGATTATGCTGAAATTACAATCAAGAAATATGTAAAAGGTATTATGACCAAGCTTAATGTCTCTAACCGGACTCTGGCAGGCATTGCGGCTGCCAAATTTGGTCTTGTTTAGCTGTTTTTATCTGGGTAATTGAAGTTTAGGTTTATTAGTAAAAGGGGGAAGCAAATTTGCTTCCCCCTTGGTATATAAGTTCAAATGGTGGTTATGGAGTGGCTATAGAGATATATTTGTGACCGACCATATTGAATACTGCTTTGCCATTTACCATAGTAATGGAGTTTACCGAAAGTCCGGGTATATGGTTAATGATACCATCGGTCAGGGTGATAAGTTTGCTGGTAAGTTCATCCAAAGCTGCCTGGGGTATAGAAAACCTGCCCAGTTCAAACTTTTCCACCTGTAAAGGCAGGTGATTATTGGTCATGGAGGGTGTGCATTTGACATAAAAAGCCGGATTAGACAAGAAGTAACGGCTATATTTATCCCAATATTGGGAAATTTCAGAGTTGCCGCTGCTGGCGGTAATAAAATCTTGGATTACTTTTATATCAAAAATGCCTGAACATTCTACAGTCCCGTCACTGTTTATTCTTACCTGAAAGTTCTTTACCGGTTTGTATTTGTAATCTGTTTGGTTAACGAAAGCGGTTAATTCCTCTGAAGTGTAAAAGGTATTAACTACGCGGGAACCCGAAAAAGTAAGGCTGTCTGCCGGAAGGGTGTCAGACGGCAAAGCACCCACGGTGACGCCGCTTTTGGTAACCATGGTTTGATAGTCCTGGCTGGTGGCGGTTATGCCCAGATCACGCGGTTTGTCGGAACCCATCAGGCTGGAAACACCCGGCATTATACCCAGATAACCCATAACCAGTACTGCGGCGACAAGTAAAAGTACTATAAATGTTATAACAGCAGTGATAATACCTTTTACCATCTATTAACCCTCCTGTTCGTTATAATCTTTAAAGACGAAGGGATTATACGTGTTCCCGTTTGGTTATTCAATAGGCAGAGCGGATATTTATATTTTAGCCACACGGGTGATTGAAGGCGCGGCTTTTTGATGTTAGGCTTATACTGACGGATATGAGTTATCTGAAGAATATTAAAATATACCTGACAACCTACCGCTGGACTTGGGTACTGATAGGCGGGCTGGGTTTGTTTCTGGGTGCGGAACAGCTTATAAAACTGACGCATGGGACTAATTTTTTGCCGTTACTGGTAGTTCTGGGTGCATTCATCATGCCGGTGACTTTTGTGGTGTTTATTTATGAACGTCTACCTCTGGCTAACATAACCATCCGTTGGGTGCTGGCCAGTTTTTTTGTCGGCGGTATGATTGGGCTTTTAATGGCAGGTATGCTGGAATATGCAACTGGCTCCAGCCTGAGCCCAGCCGGACTACTCCGGGTAGGAGTTATAGAAGAAGCTGCCAAGCTGATATTCCCTTTGCTGCTTTTTTGGGGCGGCGGTTTTAGGGCTGAGGCGAACGGGGTTCTGTTTGGAGTAGCAGCCGGCATGGGTTTTGCAGCGTTGGAAACTATGGGTTACGGGGTGGTCAGCCTTATCCAGAGTCAGGGGGATATAAACCTGTTGGAACAGGTGCTTCTTTTCAGAGGGCTGTTATCTCCTGCCGGGCATGCCGCCTGGACTGGCATAGTCTGTGCTATCCTGTGGAGACAGCGCGCCGAATATGGCAGAGGGCCTGTAAATATGGCGGTTATAGGGGCTTTTATATTGGCAGTGGGCCTGCATATTGTCTGGGATATAGCCAGTGGATTGAATCTGCCCGTTGTTTGGGCGGTAATCGTATTATTAACGGTGGCCGTTTTAAGCTTGCTTTTACTTATCCGGGCTATACGTCATGCCCGATACCAGTTGCAGAGGGGTAATTCAACTGTTTAAATTGGTGGCGGTGTTTTCTTTTTTTTATTTTTCAGGCGGCTTACGATTTGCTGGACAACGAATGTACCTATATAAAGAACTGTTAATCCGCCCGTGAAGATAATTACCATTTGGACTGAATTCAGGGTGAATACCTTGCCTACAACTGCCCCGAAGATAACATACAGGGCATCGTAAAAAATACCGGATATCAATACCCCCAACATAAGTACCTTGGTTTTGCGTTTGGCTCCCATAAGCAGGGTCAGCGGTATTCGGAGCCACATAAATCTGCCTACAGCTATTGCAAAGGGTGAATACAGGTTTACCTTCTGCAGAGCCGGTGATTCAGATATTTTCTTAAGAGGGGTTCGGGTACGAAGGAAGGTAATAAACCTTTCAATAGGGCCGCTGCCCACCCTCCCCAAACGTGACAGAGCCAAAGCTCCTATTTGGCGGCCAGCCTGAGCCACCAGTATCAGCAGGATAAGAAGCCATATGGAAAGTTCTCCACTGGCTACCTGATAGCCGCCCATCAGCCAGACTGTTTCTAAAAGATATGGCACAGTGAGGCCCACTGTTTCACTGATAAAACAAATGCCAAAAAGAATCAGCAAAACCACCAGATTGAATTCGGAGAGCATGGCAACACCCTGGGTAATTAGCGCTTCAAAATCCATCAATAATCCCTAAGAGTAAGCATCCAGCCCAAGCAATTCGGGTACAGTTACAAATTTGTAGCCCTGCTGGAGCAGGTTTGATATCAGGCTGTCCAGGACTTTGATAGTCAGCTGGCAGTCAGATTGGAGGCTATTGGCGTCTATACCGTAACCATCATGGAATAATAGTATGCAGCCGGGGCCGCTTTTATCAAGTATTTTGGAGATGGCATTGTCAGTTTCGGCCAGGCTTTTGCCCTCCACTGCATATCCCCAGCTGACAGTTGTTACATTCATTTCATTGGCGGCCGCTAGTTCCCAGGGAGACCGTTTTCCGTATGGCGGGCGGTAAAGACAGGGGGTAACACCGGTATATTTACAGATAGTTTCGGCACACCTTAGCATATCTTTTGCCCCGAAATCAGACAGGGCATGGTTGGCGTCATGGCTGTACGAATGATTGCCCAGTATATGCCCACGCTCAAGTATTTCCCGGGTTAGCTCAGGGTAAGTCTCTACGTTTTTGCCCACCACAAAAAAGGTGGCTTTTATACCATATTTATCCAGTATAGCCAGTATTTCGGGGGTGTACTCGGGATTGGGGCCGTCATCAAAGGTCAGGGAGATAGTTTTGCTCTCACCTTCCCCTTCAAAATAAACCTTGCCGAACAGTTGCGAAGATGGGCTGGCGTATCCCCAGAACAGTATGCCCACTAAACCGAATATCGGCAAAGTATTTTTGACTGAACGGAAGAACAGGGGACTGCGGTATAAACGGCGGAAAAACTGGTTTATATACTGTAATACCCAGCCGGTTACCATGGCTATATTTTTAAATACGTCACGCAGTATCCTGAGGAATGGTTTTTTTACTCTTCGGGCAGAGGTGACGGCTATAAGGCTGCGGTCAAGAAGTACTTTGCCTTGTCTACTCAGGCGGGTGGATATATCATATTGGTCTGCCGAAAAGGCAGTGACATGGTAGCCGCCGATTCTTTCAAATACATGGCGTTTAAAGGCAAAGTTAGCCCCTGAGATAAGCATGGGGCGGCTATGGAATAGGCAGGTATAAGCGTTACATACCAGACGCAGTAAATATTCCAGAAATGCCCACCATGGAGGGTCTGCATACCGGTAAATACCGGCCACTGCTACTGCAGAAGGTTGATGTTTGAAATCTGCATATATGCGGGAGAGCCAGTCCGGGGGGTAAATGGTATCGGCGTCTGCCTGAACGATTATTTCGCCTGAGGCGGCTGCCGCACCTATCTGCCGGGCATAAAAGGCGCTGTGCTTTTCGCAGTGCAGTATTTTTACGGGGTATTTGCGGGCAACCAGTGCGGTTTTGTCTATGCTGCCGTTGACTACTACGATGATTTCATAGCTGTCAAAGTCCTGTCGGCAGATACTGTCGAGACAACGGGGAAGAAACTTCTCCTCATTGCAAGCAGGCAATACAACGCTAATCATACGGTGTTATTATAGCCTATATGTCAAAATATGTCATAGCTGAGGGATGTCAAGAATTGTAAAAGACTGGCTCGCGGTCTTTCGGGTGGCAGTATTAAAATCAAAAATGAGAATGGCGGGTTTTTCCCCGAAGTAAACCAGTTTTTCATGCCCGTCTTCAACTACCACGCTTCTGGCCTGAGTGAAATCCACCTGCTGTTCCCGGCCGGTGCGGTTGCAGACCCAGAGCGGCAGTCCTGTTTCGGTGGAACGTTTCTTCCAGCGTTCTTCCGGCGGGTATTTATTTCCCCAGGCGGCGGCCGCAATAAGAAGTTCGGCACCTTGTTCGGCCAGCACTTTAGTATGTTCACTGTCATAGGTATCTGCACAGATAAGCATACCCAGTTTGCACCCGTCCATTTCAAAGACTGAAAGACTGCTGCCGGGGCTTGACCAACCTTCTTCGGCACCGGGGTGTATTTCTATTTTGCAGTGTTTGCCGGCCAGTTCACCCTTTCGGTTTACAGCAAACAGGCAGTTATAACATTTGCCGCTTGACAGGTCTTTTTCAGGGTAGGAAAGGAATAATCCTATGTCTAAGGTTTTACATAACTCCATTATCTCTTTAAGCCACCGGTCAGGTTGAGGGGATATCCATTTTGTACCTATGGTTTCTTCAAAAAAATAGCCCGAAACGGCCATTTCCGGAGTCAGCACCCACTTTGCCCCAGCCTGAGCGGCTTTGCGGAGGGAACGTGAGATTAAGATACGATTGGCTTCAATATCTGCGGTTTTTGGTTCAATATGCAGCATGGCTACTTTGAAAATGCTCGCCATTAGTAGTCTATTCCTTGTCTTGCATCCACCCCTTTTTCAAAAGGATGTTTGCGGTTAACCAGTTCGGTTACCTGATCCGCCAGCACTACCAGACGGGTATCCGCATGGCGTCCGGTCAGTATCAGCTCCACTTTTTGGGGTTTGGATTTTACCAGTTCGACCACATCTTCAATATCTATAAGTTTCCAGGCGGAGGCGGTGTTTATTTCGTCCAGCATGACCACATCGTATTCACCACTGGAAATTACCCGTTTTGCCTCGGTAAGGGCTTGTTGGGCGTAATCCAAATCTGTCTGAGTGGTATACTGGGGGCCCATAAAATCACTGCGGCCGAAAATAGCGTAATCTATACCCGGCAGACGCTTGAGTGAGTTATATTCGCCGCCTTCGTGAATACCCTTCAGAAAAAAGACTATATAAGACTTTAGCCCATATCCGGATGCCCGCATGACTGTCCCCAGTGCCGCCGAAGTTTTGCCGCGGCCGTCTCCGGTAAATATCTGGACAAGCCCGGTATTATATTTATTGATCTGTTGGGTACTGTTCACTTTTTAACTCCTGCAAATATTCGGGTGGGTATTATTTACATCCAGACAATGGCTATGCATATGCCTGCCCAGATAAACATACCGGTTTTATATAGCCTGGCCGCTCCAGTCAGGCATAAGGTGCTGAGCGGGCGGAGAGATTTACCCATAGTGTAGCATCTGGACTTTTCCAGCGAAACATCTAGAGCCCCTGCCATGGCGGCCATTGGCCAGCCTGCATTGGGGGAGGTGGTATTGGCGTGGTCCGAGATAGCAGACCGAAGTGCCTGTTTGTAGTTTTGATGAAGAATAAACGCCCCGATTACAAAAAGCAGGGCGGTCAGGCGGGCTGGAACAAAATTTGCCACATCATCCAGCCTGGCGGCAAATTTGCCCAGATATTCGTACTTTCCATGATAACCTATCATGCTGTCCAGCGTATTTATAGCCCGGTAGGCAAATGCTCCCGGTACCCCTAGGAATATAAAGTAAAACAGAGGTGCAACAAAAAAATCGCTGGCATTTTCCGAGATAGAGCGTATGGAAGCTGAAATAACATCTTCACGGCTGGGCCCGTCTTCGGCGTGGGGGACTGTGCCTAGCAGGGTTTCCAGTTCTTTAGGGGGTGCGCCGCTGCGGTTTTTTTCCAGCAGTTTCTTTATTTTCAAAGCTATTACCCACTGCTCACGCAGGCAAAAGGCGGGTTTAAGTATCAGTCCTCCCGCAAGTACATAGAGTGCGGTGTTAAATTCTTTGAGGTAACCCAGAATAAAAAATACAGCGGTAAAAGTTACACTCACGGTTAGTATGCTTAAAAATGCCCCGTAAGTAAACTGGATTTTAGGGTTACGGGACGGGCTGAAACGGTCCAGTAACGAGATAAATTTGCCAAGCCAAACTACCGGGTGAAGGGGCGCAGGGTATTCACCCAGTACAAGGTCTAAGGCAAGTGCAAGCACAATTATATATACAGTTTCCACAGTTATCTAAAATCTATACCTGATTAACATTTTAAAGATGGGTTGTTTGCTTAGAATAGCCTTTTTACCTCAAAGAAGAGGTCTTTTTTATCCAGATTGTCAGTGGTTTGCTGGGTGCAGGTAACGGTATTGAGGTATTTTTTAGCCAGAGCCACTGCCTGGCTCATTTCTTCCGGGGTGGCTCTTCGCCATGTATTGTCACCGCATTCAAAATAGGCATCTATCCTGAGTGGGATATTCGGGCTGAGTCGGGCAATATGCCTGGCAATGGCTTCTGTTTCAGCCATGTCTATATAACCGGGTATGAATACCATTTCGGCCCTTAGCTTTTTACCCGAACGGAAAATAGCCTCAAAGTTTTTCAGCATTTTGGTATTGGGTACTTCAGTGTAATCCAGATAAAGTTCCGGAGTAACTGCTTTCAGACTGAAAACCACCTCGTCCACATTGGCAAGGTCAGGCAATTTCAGTCCGTTGGTATTCAGGGTGATATAGACGCCAAACTCTGATTTGAGGCGGCGGCATATCTCCTCAAAATGGGGGTCGATGGTGGCTTCCTGCCCTTCAAACAGAACCTCTTTGAGCTCTACTTTACGCAGGGTTTCCATAATGCCATCCAGACTCAGGAACGATTCAGGACCACGGGGCGGGGCTAAATGGGGGTCACGGGCAACCACGTCCAGATTTTCTTCCAGAGCCAGGCAGTTGATTTCTTTTTTGCAAAGGCAACCGCGGCACTTCAGGTTGCAGTTCCAGTGGAACAGGTAGGCTTTTTTGATGCCCGGTGCATAGGCTATATGATAGACGTTGGTCATATCCGGGTTGGTTTGACGGTCAGGCATAATACGCGGGGTATGAGAATTTGCAGTCATAAATGTAATATTCCTATAAAAAATTATCTAACATTATAACACAATATTTCCCCGAAACGGTTTAGAAATTTTGGATTTGCTTAATTTAAAAATGTTTTTTCAGGCTTGTAGTGCTGAAGTATTGGCAAAAAGGCAAGGGGTTGTTATTATGAATGAATAATATATAGATGAGGTGTCCGGTGGAAGAAAAAATCCTGGGTGTAGTGCCTAATTTCAAGAAGTCCAAGTCATGGGGCAGGTGGGATACATACTCTCTGGTGGTTACTGACCAGAGCTTTATATTTGCTATGATGACCAGCCAGATGGTGAAAGATGCAGCGGCGGAAGCCCAGAAAAGCGGCAAGGAGTCCGGCAAGGGTTTTTTTGCCCGCTGGGGTGACCAGATAAAAAGCGGATTTATTCTTTATAAAAAGTATTATAACATGCCCGCCGAAGCTATACTGGATGAGAATAAAGACAACTTTCAGTTGCTTATTGCCAATATTTCACGGGTAACTATCAGGAAGAAGACCGGTGATGAGAATCAGTCGGATACTACCGAGATAAAGATAGAGGCTGTAAGCGGCAAGCAGGAATACTTTATTGATGGCAGTAGCAAGGAAATGATAGGTTTGTTTGAAGCTGTACTGGGAGATAGACTGGATGTAAAGAAGGGGATTTTTGGTCTGGGTTAACGTTATCTATCCAAACCGGTTTAATGCGTTGAAGGGGGATTAAAGCCCCCTTCAATTGTCTAGCAATATATACACATATTTATATAGGTAAAGATGCTCCTAGTCACCCAGAGGCAGGCTGGACAGATACCGTTCGCCGCTGTCCGGCATGATGGCGACGATAAGCTTGCCTGAGTTTTCTGCTTGTTTGGCTGTTTCCAGTGCCGCCCAAAGTGCCGCTCCGGAAGAAATACCAGCCATAATGCCTTCTTCGCGTGCCAACCGGAGAGCCATGTTGACGGCTTCTTTTCCGGGTACCCTGATAACTTTATCTATCAGTTCCAGAGAGAGTATGCGGGGTATAAAGCCTGCCCCTATGCCTTGAATAAGGTGAGGCTGAGGTTCGCCACCAGAAATTACGGGTGACTCAGCCGGCTCTACCGCTATTATCCGTATAGATGGTTTGGCTGCCTTTAGCCCTCTGGCGATACCACTTATGGTACCGCCGGTGCCTACGCCTGCCACCAGTATATCCACTTTGCCATCTGTATCCCGCCAGATTTCTTCGGCAGTAGTTTTATAATGGCTTTCAGGATTAGCTGGATTTTCAAACTGGTTCGGTATAAAGGCTTGGGGCAGTTTAGCCTTAAGTTCGGCCGTCTTTTCTATAGCCCCCTGCATGCCCAGTTCTGCCGGAGTGAGCACCAGCTCTGCTCCCAGCAGACGGAGTAAACGCCTGCGTTCCACCGAAAAGTTTTCAGGCATGGTTAGCATCAACCGGTAACCTTTGGCAGCGCAAACGGCAGCCAGAGCTATGCCGGTATTGCCGCTGGTTGACTCTATTACGATACTGCTGGGTATAAGCTTGCCTTCCTGCTCGGCCTTTTTTATCATATACAGAGCCGGACGGTCTTTGGCACTGTGGGTGGGGTTAAACGATTCCAGTTTGAGTATAATTTCGGCCTTTAGCCCGCTGCCTATCTTATTTAAACGTACCAGCGGAGTATTGCCTATAAGTTCTGTAATGTTTGACGCAATGCCGCGTCCATTATGGATATTATATTTAGATGTTCTATTTTCCATACCAGAATCCCTTCAGCTTGATATTCGAAAACTCGGTATAAATAGGATTGTCGGGCATGGCCGCGGGTTTGTCAAGAATGTTTTAAAAATAGCATAATGCGTGTTATACTACTACTTTATTATGAGTTTATTGTCGGTAATATTTATCGCTCTGGGACTTTCGGCAGACTGTTTTGCCGTATCAATCGGCATAGCATGTACCCATGCAAGCATTAAAAGCCGAGTTATATGGCGGGTGGCCGGTACTTTCGGTTTATTTCAAGCGGGTATGGTTGTTATCGGTTTTTTTGCCGGCCTGAGTGTCATAGATATTATTTCTGCTTTTGACCACTGGATTGCTTTTGGCCTGCTGTTATTTATCGGTGTTCGCATGATATACGAAGCTCTGCAAGGAGAAGATGACCAGGAGCTGGTAAAACTTGACCTTACCCGGGGGTTTGGTTTGCTGGGAGTAGCGGTAGCTACTTCTATAGATGCATTGGCAGTTGGCTTGGCATTTGCTGTGGAAGAAACCAATATCGGGCTTGCAGCTTTGCTGATAGGTTTGGTTTCACTGACTGTAAGTTTTCTGGGTTTTAAACTGGGCAATCGCATTAGCTTTATGGCTAGCCGCTGGGTTGGTGTAGCAGGCGGGCTGGTACTGGTTTTTATAGGTCTAAAAATACTGGCAGAACATACCCTGGGTTGGGACATATTACTGTAATGCAGGCGAAATGATTGCGAAATAATAATGGTTTATTTTGTCTGATTTAGCTTGCGCAGTATTTGACAAGCGATTATCTAAGTGCTAATTTATATAAATACGGAAGTTATATACCGTATGTAGGGGTAAGTATGAAAAGGGTACAGATTAAAGAAGAACTTTGTATGGGCTGCGGCCTGTGTCGCGTAGCCTGCCAGACCGAACACTCGGTCTCTCATGACGTTATTAAGGCCGTCAAAAAGGAAAATCAGAAGCCCAGAATACGGGTGGAACGCAAGGGAGAGATAAGTTTCTCTGTACCCTGCCGCCACTGTGACGAACCATGGTGCGCTTATTCCTGTATCAGCGGTGCTATGACCCGTGACCCCATAACTGGAATTGTTTCCAGTGATCCTGAAAGATGTATCGGCTGTTGGACATGCATTGTGGCCTGCCCGAACAGCGCCCTTATAAAAGACAAGGCAAACCATGTGATTCTCAAGTGCGATCTGTGCGGCGGTAAAGAAATACCTGCCTGCGTGGCTAACTGCCCGAATGAAGCCTTGGAACTGATTGACGGCTAAAGAGTTAGTTAAACGATGATTGCGCTTGTTGATTACGGAGGGGGTAACCTGAAGAGTGTGGCGAATGCCATACACGCTTTGGGATATGAGTTTACCCTGACTTCAGACCCGAAAGAGATTCTTTCAGCCCATGCGGTTATCCTGCCCGGAGTAGGTGCAGCCGCTGACACGGTAGCCGGTCTGCGGGCAAAAGGGTTGGATGAGGCTATAAAAGAGCTGGTAAAGAGGGATATTCCCCTGCTGGCTATATGTGTGGGTATGCAGGTGCTTTTTGACTCCACTGAAGAGGGCGGTCAGACTAAGTGCCTTGGTATTTTGGCGGGTGAAGTAAAACGCCTGCCTGATGGGGTAAAGATACCCCAAATGGGCTGGAATCAGCTGAAGCAAAGGGTTTCCCACCCTTTATTTGAAGGTATTCCTGACGGGACAGATTTTTATTTTGTTCACAGTTATTATGCCAGCCCTGCAGACCGGAATATTATAGGGGCAACCACAGACTATGGAGTGGATTTTTGCAGTCTGGTTATCAATAAACGCCTAATCGCTACCCAGTTTCATCCGGAAAAGAGCGGTAGCTACGGCTTAAAGTTATATCAAAACTTTTTTAAGATGGCTCTGGGAGATAAAAAATGAAAGCCGATTATTTAATTGTAGGATGTTCTGCCGGCGGTATAGGCGCGGCAGAGGCTATTCGTGAAGTAGACCGTGACGGTTCTATTGTCATAGTGGGGGAAGAGCCTTATCTGGCATATTCACGCCCCATGATAGCCAAGTATCTTTCCGGACAGAAAACCGTGGAAAAAATACTTTTCCGCCGCCCGGAGTTTTATGCTAACAACAACATTACCTGTCTGACTGATACCAAAGTGGAAGCAGTGAATACAGCCACCCATGAAGTCAGCCTTTCAAACGGAGAAAAGATTAGTTACGGCAAACTCCTGCTTGCCCCCGGCGGCAAACCCATTGTTCCGCCTATTGACGGGTCAAACAAGGCGGGTGTTTTTAACTTTATTAATATGAAAGACGCTGTTTTGATAGACGGCTATGTAAAGGCCGAGAATGTAAAGAAAGCGGTGATTATCGGCGGCGGGCTTATAGGCATGAGTGCCGCAGATGCCTTGACCAAGCTGGGTATAGAAGTAGACATAATTGAGCTTAAAGGTCATATCCTGAATACTATTCTGGATGAAGCAGCCGGTAAGATAGCCGCTCAGACAGTCACTTCTTACGGTGTGAAATTAAATACCGGGCGGACCGTCAGTAAAGTGCTGGGTCTGCACAAAGTTGCCGGAGTTGAGCTGGATAACGGCCACCAGATAGAAAGCCAGATGCTGGTAATAGCTATCGGTGTTATTCCCCGGACAGAGCTTTTTAAAGCCGCCGGATTGGAAGTAAACCGCGGGGTGGTGGTAAATGATAATATGCGCACCAGCAACCCTGACGTATATGCCTGCGGCGATGCCTGCGAATCTTTTGACTTTATTTATAACAGCCGAAGGGTTACCCCTATTTGGCCGAATGCCTATATAGGCGGGCGGATAGCCGGTTACAATATGGCCGGCATGGATACCACCTATCACGGCGGTACAGTAATGAACTCGCTAAACTACTTTGGCATGGATATTGCCACTGCCGGTATGTCAGTATTGCCGCCGGACGCCAGCGGTCTTGAGGTTCTTTCAACTCTGACTGCCAACGGCTACAAGAAGCTGGTTTTAAATGCCGAAGGCAAGATTGTGGGCATGTTGACTCTGGGTGAAACAGATACTGCCGGCATTATCTTCGGCCTCATGCGTGACCGGAGTGATGTACGCCCCATTAAAGATAATATACTTAATGAAAATTTTGGTCTGGCCTATCTGTCGGCTGACAGCCGTGAAGAACATCTTCATGGCAACACTTCGGGCAGGGTAGCCCCGGCAGATTTCAAGCATTAGCAGGAGATTTCCATGAGAGACTTAACTAGAGTAAGCAATAGCCATTCGGACAGCAAGGTTATAGATGCCTGTTCGCTTTTTGGGGTGATGGATACCTCCGGAGGGCGTTTTTCCGGGGAAGATTTGATTATTGCTATCGGCAGTATGCATGATCGCGGAAACGGACTGGGCGGCGGTTTTGCCGCTTATGGCATCTACCCTGATTTTGCAGATGATTATGCTTTTCATATCATGTTCCTTAGCCAGAAAGCTAAAACCGAGACGGAGTGTTTTCTGGAAAAATTCCTGAATGTTAAACACAAAGAAGAAGTTCCTACCCGTGACCAGAAGGGGATTGTTAACCCTCCCATTGTCTGGAGATACTTTGTTTCTATCAGTGCTGAAAAGCGCGGGCAGTTTAGCGAAGAAGATTATGTGGTAGACCGGGTAATGTATATAAACACCTGTATAGATGATGCTTTCGTCTTTTCCAGCGGCAAAAACATGGGTGTTTTCAAAGGTGTGGGTTATCCTGAGGATATCGGCCGGTTCTTCCGTCTGGAGGAATACGAAGGCTATCTGTGGACTTCCCACGGCCGCTTTCCTACCAATACCAAGGGATGGTGGGGCGGTGCTCACCCTTTCAGCTTGCTGGATTGGACGGTGGTGCATAACGGTGAAATTTCTTCCTATGGTATAAACAAGCGTTTTCTGGAGCAATACGGCTACCAGTGTACTATGGAAACCGATACTGAGGTAATAGCTTATGGAGTAGACCTGCTGATGCGCAAGCACGGCCTGTCTGTTGAGATGGCTGCCAAGGTATTCTCCGCCCCTCTTTGGAGCCAGATTGCCCGTATGCCGGAAGCCGAACGGAAGATTATGATTACTCTTCGTCAGATTTATGGCGGTTTGCTCTTGAACGGACCATTTACCGTTATCATAGCTCATACCGGCGAAATGATAGGTATGACTGACCGTATCCGCCTGCGTCCTATGGTAGTTGGTGAATACCGATCCAAACTGTTTATTTCATCTGAAGAGTCTGCTATCAGGCTGGTACAACCTGAACTGGATAAGGTCTGGTTGCCCGTTGGGGGCGTGCCGGTGATTGGCAGTTTGAAGAATCCCATTAAAGCTCAGAAGGAAGCTACTACATGCTGAATAAGCGGGTTATTCCATGTTTAGATGTGAATAACGGACGGGTAGTCAAAGGCACCAGTTTTGTAAATCTGCGTGATGCCGGTGACCCGGTGGAACTGGCGGCCCGTTACTACCGTGAAGGTGCTGACGAGCTGGTATTTCTGGATATTTCCGCCACTACCGAAGAACGCAAGACTATGGCTGAGGTGGTGGAAAAAGTATCCAAAGAGGTTTTTATACCACTGTGTGTGGGGGGCGGTCTGCGGAGCATTGCTGATATGACTACGCTGCTCAGGGCAGGTGCTGACAAAGTTTCTGTAAATTCGGCAGCAGTATCTGACCCTGATCTGATAAGCCGTGGGGCTGAAAAATTTGGCCGCCAGTGTATCGTGGTAGCCATTGATGCCAAAAGGGAAGGCAATAGTTGGCAGGTTTATACCCATAGCGGAAAGAAACCCACCGGTCTGGATGCGGTGGAGTGGGCGATGAAAGCAGAGCAGTTGGGTGCGGGGGAAATACTCCTGACCAGTATTGATGCCGACGGTAAAAATACCGGATATGACAACGAACTTAATCGGGAAGTAAGTTCCCGCTTAAATATACCTGTTATCGCCTCCGGCGGAGCAGGTAGCCCGGAAGACCTGTATAACGCCCTGGATAAGGGGCAGGCAGATGCGGTGCTGGCGGCTAGCATTTTCCATTACGGGCGGTATAGCATAGCCGAAGTAAAAAAGTATCTTAAGAGCAAGGGTTTGCCGGTAAGGCTGGAGAACTAAAATGAAGACATTTTTACCTTCTAAATTTATAGTAGACAGAATTGAAGATCGTTGTATCAAGTGCAAGGTCTGCATAACCCAGTGCAGCTTTGATACCCACTATTATGACGCGGATGACGATCAGATAAAGGTTCGCAACCAGAACTGTGTGGGTTGTCACCGCTGTGTGACTTTCTGCCCCACCGGTGCGCTGGTAGTTCGGAATAATCCTCTGGAATACCGCCAGAATGCCAACTGGACGCCTGAAATGATAGAAGATATTTTCAAGCAGGCTGAAACAGGCGGTGTTCTACTTACCGGCATGGGGATGGACAAGGCCAAGCCCATTTACTGGGATAAACTGCTTATAAATGCTTCACAGGTTACCAACCCCTCCATAGACCCTTTGCGTGAGCCTATGGAACTGACCACCTATTTGGGACGCAAACCTGAAAAAGCCACTTTTGATAAATACGGCAATATAGAAGAGAATGTTGCTCCACAGGTAAAGATTGACGTACCGCTGATGTTCTCTGCCATGTCATACGGCGCTATAAGCCTGAATGTCCACCGTTCTCTGGCTCAGGCCGCCAAAAACATGGGCACTATGTGGAATACCGGTGAAGGCGGTCTTCACTCCAGCCTGATGGAATTTAAGGATAATACCATTGTGCAGGTAGCTTCCGGCCGTTATGGTGTCCAGAATGATTACCTGAACTCCGGCCGAATAGTAGAAATCAAAATAGGCCAGGGTGCCAAACCCGGCATTGGCGGACATTTGCCCGGTGAAAAGGTGAGTGCAGATGTTTCCCTTACCCGCATGATACCCATGGGGACAGATGCTATTTCTCCCGCCCCCCAGCACGATATTTACT
Organism: Dehalococcoides sp.; assembly: GCF_041654235.1. Classification (NCBI taxonomy): domain Bacteria; kingdom Bacillati; phylum Chloroflexota; class Dehalococcoidia; order Dehalococcoidales; family Dehalococcoidaceae; genus Dehalococcoides; species Dehalococcoides sp. Next base: position 28,681 of record NZ_JBAZDW010000007.1, read on the forward strand.
CTATTGAAGACCTTTCACAGCTTATATATGGCCTTAAAGAAGCCACCCGGTATCGCGTGCCCATTTCAGTAAAAATTGCAGCGGTACATAACGTGGCAGCTATTGCCAGCGGTATTGTCCGGGCGGGTGCGGATATTGTGACCATTGACGGTATGCGGGGTGCTACCGGTGCTGCTCCCAAGGTTATCCGTGATAACGTGGGTATACCTATTGAACTGGCTCTGGCGGCGGTTGATTCACGACTGCGTGAAGAAGGTATCCGTAATCAGGCTTCGCTGGTGATTTCAGGCGGTATCCGCAACAGCGGTGATGTTTTCAAGGCTATTGCTTTGGGTGCTGACGCTGTCAATATCGGCACAGCCGCTCTGGTAGCTTTAGGCTGTCATCTCTGCCAGCAATGCCATACCGGCAAATGCTCTTGGGGTATTTGTACCTCAGATTTGGCTCTGACCAAGAGGATCAACCCTGAAATAGGAGCCAAGCGCCTTTCCAATCTGCTTCGCGGTTGGAGTTTGGAGATTAAGGATATGCTGGGCGGCTTGGGCGTAAATGCTATTGAAAGTCTCAGAGGTAACCGCCTCCATCTGCGGGGTGTGGGTCTATCCGCTGAAGAGCTGAAAATACTGGGAGTAAGGGCGGCAGGTGAATAAATGACTAGCATTGAAGTAAAACAAAATCAGGATAATGCCTGTGTTAATTTACACGGTGTTTACTACCGTGATCTGAATACCCGTTTGTGTGAGCTGGTAAATGAAGGCACCCGTTCCTTGGAGCTCAATAATGCCTGCGGTCAACGGTATATAGGTACCAGCCTTAAAGGGGATGTGAAAATAACCATAAATGGCACACCCGGTAATGACCTGGGGGCTTTTATGGATGGTCCGAGCATAACTGTTAACGGGAATGTACAGGATTGCTGCGGCAATACTCTAAATAACGGACGTATAGTGGTGCACGGGCACGGAGGAGACATATTTGGCATGTCTGCCCGCGGCGGCAAACTCTTTGTGCGTGATTATGTGGGTTACCGGGCCGGTATACATATGAAAGCCTATCAGGATAAAAAACCCTCACTGGTTATAGGCAGTACCGCTCAGGACTTTTTGGGTGAGTACATGGCCGGAGGCGTGCTGGTTGTGCTGGGTTTGGGTCTTGAAGAAAATGAAACCCACAAGGCCAACTTTATAGGCACAGGCATGCATGGCGGTGTAATATATATGAGCGGCAAGGTAGAAGACCACCAGCTGGGCAAAGAAGTGGCTAAGGCCGAGTTGGATGAATCGGACTGGCAAGTATTGCGCCCCTTGATTGATGAATTTGCCCTGTACTTTGGTTATAATGCAGAGGAGATAGCTGCTAGGCCTTTCTACAAGCTCTATCCTAAGTATCTCAGGCCTTATGGCAGGATGTACGCTTATTAGGAAATACTTAAGGCGGGTCAGTTGTTAAAACTGTTTATTGTCACTGCTGATGCTAAAAAAAATGGTAATTTGCTGAAGGAACTGGAGGCTGACCGGTTTGAGATAAAACAGGCGGTCTCTTGTGTTTTAGCCTATCCCTCTTTGTTCGAATTTGCACCTGACATTATTCTGTTGGATTATCTCAGTCTTAAAGCTGAACAATCCGAATGGGGAATACCGGAAGATGTTCTGTTGGACAAAAACCCTCTGGTTATGGGTTTATTACCGGCTGATGATTATGAAGATATAGCCCTTAAACCGGGGCTGGATGATTTTATTCGCTGGCCCGGTTCGGTAAATGAACTCAAAGTCCGCTTGGCGCGTTTGGCTGAAAAATGGGGCATGGGTGAGCCGGGTATTATTAAGGCCGGTGACCTTATAATAGATACCCTTGGTTGCGAGGTTACTCTGGCAGGGCAATTGCTTGAGCTGACATTCCGTGAATTTGAGCTTTTAAAATTTTTAGCCCAAAACAGGGGACGGGTTTTTTCACGCGAGGCTTTGCTTAACAAGGTGTGGGGATATGACTATTACGGCGGTGACCGCACTGTAGATGTCCACATTACCCGTTTGCGTGGCAAAATAGAGGATTCAACTCATACATTTGTTGAGACGGTACGTAACATTGGCTACCGCTTTAAACGCCGTTTTTAGCGTTTTTCAATTCCGGTTTTCTTTCCGCTGTAACATCCCCGAAACTTAAAATTAATTTGATTGCAATACAGGCTTAATCTGTTTTTAACCTGCCATAGCTAAACTGTATATATAAAGATACAGGAGGAGGGTTTAGTTATGGACAGCGGCGATACGACTTGGTTACTTGTCTCCACCGCTTTGGTCATGCTAATGACCCCGGGCGTGGCTCTGTTTTATGGAGGCATGGTTCGGCGCAAAAATCTGGTTTCCACTCTTATGATGAGCTTTGGGGCAATGGCTCTGGGTGGTGTACTCTGGGTCTTGATCGGTTACAGCCTTGGTTTCGGCAACGATATAAACGGGTTGGTAGGCGGTCTGAACTTCTTTGGCTTAAGTGGTGTGGGGCAGGATCCGTCTGATACTTATGCCACCACAGTACCTCATCTGGCCTTCATGATGTTCCAGGGTATGTTTGCTATTATCTCTCTGGCACTTATTACCGGTGCAGTAGTAGAGAGAATCCGTTTTAGCGCTTTGCTCATGTTTGGAGCACTCTGGCTTTGCCTTATATATTCACCTATTGCCCACTGGGTTTGGGGCGATGGTGGTTGGCTTTTTAATCTGGGTGTTCTGGACTTTGCCGGTGGTACGGTTGTGCATATCAATGCCGGTGTTTCTGCTATGGCTCTGGTTTTGGCACTTGGTGCCCGACGCGGTTTCCTTAAAGAACAGATGGAGCCCAACAACCTGCCCATGGTTATGCTGGGTGCGGCTTTACTCTGGTTTGGTTGGTTCGGTTTCAACGGCGGCAGTGCCTTGACCGCCGGTGGTTTAGCTTCAAACGCTTTCGTTACTACCAACACTGCGGCTGCCAGTGCAGCTCTTTGCTGGATATTCCTTAGTTGGCGGCATCGCCGGCCGTCCTTGCTGGGTGCAGTTACCGGTGCGGTTGCCGGACTGGTAGCTATTACTCCTGCGGCTGGTTTTGTAACACCTATGGCGGCTATTGCCATCGGTGCAGTGGCGGCTCTGGTTTGCTACGGTGCTATGATATTCAAGATGAAACGCGGGTTTGACGATTCACTGGATGTTATGGCGGTACACGGTGTAGGCGGTATCTGGGGTGCTTTGGCAACAGGTATCTTCGCCAGTCTGGCGGTCAACTCTGCCGGTGCAGACGGACTTCTTTCCGGAAACGTGGAATTATTCCTTAAGCAAGCCCTGGGTGTGGCTGTTACAGGAGGATTTGCTTTCGTAGGTAGCTTCATAATAGCCAAAGTTGTAGATAAGGTGGTCGGACTGAGGGTAAAAGAACCCGAAGAACTCATAGGTCTTGATATTGCCCAGCACGCTGAACGGGCTTACGGGGGGAGCGTCAGATGAAAAAGATAGAAGCTATTATCCGTGAAGAAAGATTGGAACCTGTAAGAAAAGCATTGGAACTGGTGGGTTTTGCAGGGCTGACTGTCTCAGAGGTTAGCGGACGCGGAAAACAAAAGGGTGTTCCTTTACAATGGAGAGTGGGTGAATATCGGGTTGAATTTTTACCCAAACTCAAATTGGAGGTTATTTGCCACGACGATGACTGCCAGATTGCAGTTGATGCCATTATCAAAGCTGCCCGGACCGGGCGTATAGGTGATGGCAAGATATTCATCCTGCCGGTTGAACAAGTTATACGGATTCGTACCGGTGAAACAGGAAACGATGCAGTTTAGGGCTATGGCGGTTGCCGTAACATATCGGAAACAATTGCGAAATAAAAGCGAAACAAATAACTGGTAAACTGTTAACTAAAATAGGGAAAGATATTTCCCTAGCAATAAAAGGAGATACGTTAGAAATGACGAGAGCAGAATCCGTAGAGTACGTTCTTAAAACGGCCAAAGATCATAATGTTCGGTTTATTCGCCTATGGTTTACTGACATTTTGGGTTCACTGAAAAGTTTTTCCATTGCTTATAACGAGCTTGAAAGAGCGTTGGAAGACGGTATGGGTTTTGATGGTTCATCTATCGAAGGTTATGCCCGCATAGACGAATCCGATATGGTAGCCTTGCCCGATCCGGATACCTTCAAGATTATACCTTGGTCCAATGGTGATTATCAGGTTGGGCGCATGTTTTGCGATATCAAGAAACCGTCAGGCGAACAGTTTGAGGGTGACCCCCGCTATGTCCTTAAGCGCAATCTTAAAAAAGCGGCTGAGATGGGTTTTACCTTCTATATTGGTCCTGAACTGGAGTATTTTTATTTCAAAAATGACCATTCAACCGAATTTCTGGATGAAGGCGGCTACTTTGACCTGACTCCCCGTGATTTGGCTACTGACCTTCGGCGTGAAACCATTGTGGCTTTGCAAGATATGGGCATCATCGTTGAATATGCTCACCATGAAGTTGCTCCCAGCCAACATGAAATAGATATCCGCTATACTGATGCTCTGACCATGGCGGACAATGTTATGACCTATCGCTTGCTGGTTAAAGAAGTGGCCATGCGGCATGGTCTGCATGCTAGCTTTATGCCCAAGCCCGTCGGTTCCGTAAATGGTTCCGGCATGCATACTCATCAGAGCCTTTTCAAGGGTGACAGGAACGCTTTCTTTGATGCCAAAGATTCATATTACTTGTCCACCATGGCCAAGCAATATATTGCAGGCATACTCAAATATGCACCCGAATTTACTTCAGTTACCAACCAGTGGATAAACTCATACAAGCGTCTTGTACCCGGTTTTGAAGCTCCTGTATATCTTTCTTGGGCTCGCCGTAACCGGGCTGACCTGGTAAGAGTTCCTGAGTACAAACCGGGACATGAAAAGTCCACCCGTATTGAGCTTCGCTCTGCTGATCCGGGCTGTAACCCCTACTTGGCTTTCAGCGTTATGCTGGCCGCCGGTCTCAAGGGTATCGAGGAAAAGCTGACACCTCCTGCTCCTATAGAAGAGAATGTTTACGAAATGAACGAGATTGAACGTGCCAAGCGCGGTATCGGGACTTTGCCCGGCAGTTTGCTGGAAGCCCTGAAGCTGACTGAAGGCAGTTCAGTAGTGCGTGAAGCTCTGGGTGACCATGTTTTTGATGCATTTGTGGCTAACAAGAAAATAGAATGGAGCCAGTACAGCATAGCTGTTACTGACTGGGAACTTAAGAGATATCTGCCCGTTCTATAACCTTTACTGAATAAATTGGCACAGGGTCTGGCAAATAGGTTACAATAGCCTATACCAGACCCTGTTTTTATATATGAGGGCAATATGGGAAGACTGCGTTTAGCCATGGCGCAAATTGATAGTGTGGTGGGTGACTTGGCAGGTAACACCGCCTGCATTGTCAGTCATGTTCAAAAAGCCCGTTCACTTGGAGCAGATGTTATAGCCTTTCCCGAATTGGCTATCTGTGGTTATCCCCCTGAAGATTTACTGCATAAGCCCCGTTTTGTTGAAGAAAACTTGCAGGCGCTGGATGCTGTAATAAAAGCATCACAAGGCATCACGGTGATTGTGGGTTATGTAGATTCCCATGATGGTCTTCGTAACGCTGCCGCCATTATCCATAATGGCAGTCTGATTGATAGCTATCACAAGATATTTTTACCTAATTATGGCGTTTTTGATGAAAACCGCTATTTTCTGCCGGGTAACCGCTGTCCCGTTTATACTATCTGCGGGTTTCAGGTGGGGGTGAATATTTGTGAAGATATTTGGTTTACCTCAGGCCCGTCTACCGCTCAGGCAAATAAAGGGGCGGAACTGATTATCAATATAAGTGCTTCGCCGTATCATTTCGGCAAGAGAAACCAGCGTGAAAAAATGTTGTCTGACCGTGCCCGGGAAAACCGGGTGTATATTGCCTATACCAATATGGTGGGTGGTCAGGATGAGCTGGTATTTGACGGTGCCAGTGATGTATTTGATTATAACGGCAACCTGCTAATCAGAGGCAAGCAGTTTCAGGAAGACCTGGTGGTACTGGATCTGGATATACCGGTCTTGCCCAGACAGGCGGATACAAATGCGAATGTCCCGGACTCTATTTTTGTTTCGTCTGCCGGGTTTGAAACCCTTAAGCCGCCTATTGAAAATATTGCCTTTACTCCTTTGGAAGCAGATGCAGAGGTATATCAGGCACTGTTACTGGGTACCAGAGATTACATAAATAAAAACGGTTTTAAGAAAGTGGTCATCGGCCTTTCCGGCGGAATAGATTCCAGTTTGGTGGCTACTATTGCCGCTGATGCATTAGGCCCTGATAATGTGGTGGGGGTTATCATGCCTTCCCGTTATTCCTCTGCGGGCAGTATTTCAGACAGCCTGCATCTGGCGGGAAATCTGGGCATAAAAACCCTTCAGATTCCCATAGACCCGCTTTTTCAGTCATTTCTAAATACACTTTCCGATGTATTTGCCGGAACTGAAGCTAATACTACCGAAGAAAACATTCAGGCACGCATTCGGGGTAATCTGCTTATGGCGCTGTCAAACAAATTCCACTGGCTGGTGCTTAATACCAGTAATAAAAGCGAAACGGCTATAGGCTACAGCACCCTTTATGGCGACATGGCAGGCGGTTTTGCCATTATCAAAGATGTTCCCAAGGTGCTGGTTTACCGTCTGGCTCACAATCGCAACAAATTGGCTGGTTTTGACTTGATACCGGACAATGTACTGACCAAACCCCCGTCTGCCGAACTCAAACCTAACCAGCTTGATACCGATTCCTTGCCCCCTTATGAGGTGCTTGATCCTATTCTGGAAGCTTATGTGGAGCAGGATAAAAGCATAGACCAGATTGTGGCATTGGGGTTTGCAGCGGATATTGTAAAGCGGGTGGTCAAAATGGTAGACCGCAGTGAGTATAAACGCCGTCAGGCGCCTCCGGGTATAAAAATCACCCCCAAAGCTTTTGGGCGTGACCGTCGCCTGCCGATTACCAACCGCTATAATCACGCAAACTAAACAGATAATTGGGGTGGGGTAAATAATATGAAAATGCCGGAAACACTCAATCCCCAAATGCTTGCCCCCTGCGGCATAAACTGCCTGGCGTGTCGGGCTCACCTTATGCAAAAGAAAGTCTGTCCGGGATGTTTTACCGATAGTATTACCAAATCAGAAAGCTGCCGGAATTGCCGGATAAAGGCATGTGCCGCAGAACATGGGGTGAATGCCTGTGCCGAGTGCGGGGCATTTCCATGCTCCCTGATTGGCCATATAGATAAAAGATACAGGCTGCGTTACGGGCTGAGTCTGATTGAAAACGGGCTGTTTTTAAAGCAGAATGGTTTTGAGGTTTTTTCAGCCAGAGAAAAGGAATGCTGGACCTGCCTCGAATGTGAAGGGATAGTTTGCCTTCATAACCGCACCTGTAGCAGTTGCCTTAAAACATACCCGATAAATCACCCTGTCTAGTCGGCTGTATGCTATGGGGTTTAGCCGCAGGAAAGGCTGGCAGGCTAACGTAAACGGGATATTTCGGTGCGATATATACGGCAGAGGGTGCAATCCCCCTCAGGTTTCCAGTTGCGGGCAAGCTTTGGGTTGAAACCCATTTCGTTTATCAACCGCACTAAAGTACAGGCCGGCAAACCGACTACGTTCAGGTAGCACCCTTGTATATTCTCCGCCGGATTAAATTCCTTGTCCTGTATGCCATATGCACCGGCTTTGTCCATGGGAAGGCCGCTGTCTACATATCTTTGAGCTTCTGCCTGAGTATATGGGCGCATAGTCAAGGTGCTTTGGCAGGTGGCAGAGCGAATCTGGCCGTTTTCGGCATTTAGTAAACAAACACTGCTTATAACCGTATGGGGTTTGCCGCCCAGCCTTGACAGATAGTTTAAGGCTACTTTTTTGGAAGAGGGCTTGCCCAGTATGCCGAAATCATCTACTACTATGGTATCTGCGGCTATTATCAGCCCGTTGCTATATTTGCTGGCAATATCTTTGGCTTTGATTTGAGCATTTAAAACGGCAAATTCGGCAGGTGCAACCGAACCGTCAGGGTATAATTCAGCCTGTGAGGGGCAGACTGAAAACACAAAGCCCATCTCACTTAGTATCTGGCGTCGGCGGGGTGAGGCTGAAGCCAGTATTATTTCAGGTAGTGTGCCAGTTGGATTATCAGGCATATCTGTTTGCTTTCGTACAGGGTATTTTAATCTAAAATCAGGCTGAGCAGGTTATCATCAAGACTATAATAGAGTGGCACAACCATTATACCGGGGTATTTATCCGCCAGGCGTTTGGCCTCTGCAACCACAAACTCAGCTTCATTGTCAATTTCAAACATCGGGGCGTAGTTCATGAAATGCTCTTCAGCTCTTTCCCTGCTCCAGCCGGCATTTTTGCAAAGCCCCTGTATAAACTGGGCTTTCTTTGAAGCTAAATTTACCATACCACAGTTATTATGGGCGATAAGGGCTATATGTTTGACTTCGCCGATAGCTATTGCATACGAGACCTTGAATTCGCTGTTTCGCAAGTTTGCTCCGCCGGTTCGGAGTATATAGGCAAAGTTTTCAGGTATGCGCAGCTGTTTTCGGTTATCCATGCACATACCTATTAGAAGGTGGGCAGAATGGCAGGTATGTAATTCCTTGCCCAGATTCTGATACTCTATCAGTTCGGCAATAGGGGTGTCGGTGCATTCAGACGGTATCTGGCTGGCATCAGTTATTTTTACAATTTTCATAAAAGCCCACCTTACGGTTGATTAACGGTGAAAAGCTAAAGTTTGCATTTTAATAAAGCTAGTGTCTCAACGTGGTAAGTTTGAGGGAACATATCTACCGGTATTACACTTGAGAGTTCAAACGGGCCGGCAAGCAGGATTTTAAGGTCTCTGGCCAGAGAAGATGGGTCACAAGCCACATACACCAGATTTCTGGGTGGATTTTGGCATATAGTGGCTAAGACAGACGGGTGGGCGCCACTGCGCGACGGGTCAAGTATGAGTGCGTCCATTTGCCCTTCAAACTGGTTTATAACGTCCTCTGTCTTGGACTGGATGAGTTCAATATTGTCTATGCCCGAAATATTCAAACAGGCATCCTTGACGGCGGCGGCAGATTCCTCAATGGCTATCACCCGTTTGCAGTCCGGGCTGAGAAGTACCGCAAATGTACCCACTCCGGCATAGGCATCTACCAGCGTTTCACTGCCGCTAAGATTCAGATGGTTTTTTATGAGGTTGGCCATTTTTTCAGCCTGAGGGTTGTTTACCTGAAAAAACGAAGCGGCAGATATGCAGAAATCATGTCCCAGCAAAATATCATGGTATTCTTTTTGTCCGCTTTCAATATCTACATTGGCTTTTACCAGCTTTGGTTGGATAAGGTAGCTGTCTTTATTGCTTCCGTAGCGGATGGAAATCTGGCGGGTTTCCCCGCATTTGCCTTGCAGTCCGGCCAGTACCTTGTTTATGCCGGGGTTCATTATCCGGCAATGGTCTATTTGTATATGGCGGCGTGAAAAGCGGTTTACAAAGCCCAGATTGGCATGGTAAATGGAAAGGCGGGCATGATTGCGGTAGCCGCTTTCCTCGTCCGAAGGGACTACCGGTGATATATCAATGCCGAAAAGCTCGGCTTTTTCGAATTCGGCGGTTACTATTCTGTGTTTTAGCTGTAGCTGGTGAATATAGTTTATATGCTGGAAAGTACAGCCGGTGCAATCACCGAAATACGGGCAGGAAGGAATGACCCTTTCGCTTGAAGGGGTGTGTGCTTTTATTACTTGGGCATAACCCCGCCCGGCCTTGTGTGCGAAAAGACGGATATCCACTGTTTCACCTTGAATACCTCCAAAAACCTCAAGGGTACGGTTTGGCAGACTGGCTGAAGTAAGTCCGAAGTTCAGGCCTTCTTCAAGACGGACATTTTCAATTATCTCAGGTGCAGTTTCGTTCATATGCAGGGGGCATTGTAGCATAAATATAGGTTTTGCGTTTAATTTTGACAGGATATAGCTTGGGTTAAAAATATGTCTTGTTACCAGTTTACTTATAGCCTAAAATTAAGACAATTGGTTCTCCGGGGGGATTATGCGTAAAATTCGCAAAACCAATGCCAGGCTGGATGCAGAACTTGAAGACCTGCAAGGTAACTACGATAAATTGCTTTTAAACCAAACCGCTCTTCATTTTTCCGGAAGGGCATCTCCGTTTGCGCCTTCTCAGATTTTAAAAAATGCTCCCGAAGCAGCTTCTGATGAGATTCGTCAACAAAATACACCAGATGCCAAAGAAATTTGCCGACGTATTATAGAAACTGCCTATGAGGGTGTGATACTCACCGATGCCAACGGCCGGATAACACTGGTCAATCCCTGTGTCAGCCAGATAACCGGCTATTCCTCTGAGGTACTCCATGGGAAAACGATATTTGAGATGGTCAGTAAAGCCCATTTGGCAACTGCACTTGCCCAGTGGGAAAAACATAAAAAAGGTACTTCAGCCCGGTATGAACTCCAGCTGAAAAAGAGTAACGGGCGGCTGGTATGGGTGGTTTTCAGTGTTTCGGTGCCATTTGGGCAGGATACAGAGTTTAACGGTATATTAGCTACGGTTACAGATATAAGCAAGTATAAAAATGGTATCAGCGAACGCAAAAAACTGTTTAAGCAGGCTGCTCTGCATGATAAAAAAATAGCCGAAATGGTCAGCACCCTGGAACGTGACAAGCAGTCTTTTCAATCTATTATGGATAATACAACCACCCAGCTGGCTTTTTTGGATAGAGATTTCAACTTCATAAAAGTTAACCAGGCTTATATGAAAAATTGCGGTCATACTGAAGCTGAATTGATAGGTGCAAATCATTTTGCCCTTTTCCCCAGTGCTGAAAATGAAGCTATTTTTAGACGGGTGATCAAAACAGGCAAGCCAGTGGAATTTTGTGACAAACCCTTTGAGTACCCTGACCAACCTTGGAGAGGTATTACCTACTGGGATTGGAGTCTGGTACCCATTAAAAATTCCCGAGGAAGAGTACAGGGGCTGGTATTTTCCCTTATAGAAACCACTGTTCGCAAGCAAATGGAAATAGCCCTGAAATTTTCGCTGGAAGAAACCCGCCGGCGTACCCGTGAAACAGCGGCATTGCTGGATGCATCACGTGCCATACTGGAACATTCCGGTTTTAAAGAAGCTGCTATGGCTGTGTATTCTTCCTGCAAGAAAATCACCTCTTGCCAGAGTGGTTTTGTGGGGCATGTAGAAGGCGGTGTTTGCCGTATCATTTACTTTGACAGTACTAAAGAACAGCCGAAACTTCCCCTTTCCATACCTCTGGCAGGTTTGGCTTTGCAGGCCAGTCAAGGCGGAAAAACTGTACTGGAAAATGATTTCAAGGCTGATGATTATTATGCGTTTTTGCCGGCTAATTACTTAAAAGCAGAAAATGCCCTTTTTGCCCCGGTACGTCTTGGCGGGCGAAGTGTGGGCTTGCTGGCTCTTTTTAATAAAGCGGGTGGGTTTGGAGCATCCGATATCAGGGTGGCTTCTTCTTTCGGTGCTCTGGCGGCCATTGCTTTCAAGAGTAACAGGACTCGCCAAATGCTGGAGGAGAGTGAAAAACGCTATCGGTTTTTATTTAATGGTTCAGGTGATGCGGTTTTTGTACATTACATAACTCCAGAC
>NZ_JBAZDW010000008.1:0-37920 GCF_041654235.1 Dehalococcoides sp.
AGACCAGTCTGCAAGTATCTTTAGCACATCTTCTTCGGCCTGACGGCAATGGATTATCAGCGGGAGTCCGCTTTTATCAGCTAAATCCAGATGGTGATAAAAGGTTTCAAGCTGGGTATGGCGGGGAGAATAATCGCGGTAATAGTCCAGCCCGCATTCGCCTATGGCTACAACTTTATCAGTAATGCTGAGTATATCCAGACGTGCGAAATCCGCTTCGGTGACACCGGTGCATTCCTGAGGGTGGATACCAACCGCGGCATAAATGCCCGAATTGGCAGCGGCCAAATCTATGGCTTTTTGGCTGGAAGGTATGTCTATACCGGTGGTAATGATAGTCTTTACGCCGTTATCATATGCCCGTTTGAGCATTTCAGAACGGTCAGCATCAAATTCAGCCATGTCCAGATGAGCATGAGTGTCTACGTATTCCAAAATTTGCACGGCAAATTTCCTAATGAATTATTAGCTCGGTAGCATTTTCTATAAGGTTTAGAAGAGCTTCAGGTACAATGCCGAATATTAACACAGCCAAGCCCGAAATACCAAGCGCCAGTTTAAGCGGCCATGAAGCCAGCACCCGCACTTCCTCGCGGGGTTGTCTTAGCCACATCACCCGTATTACGTTGAAGTAGAAAACGGCGGATATTACGGTATTTACAGCCGCTACAATCATAAGCCACAGCAAGTCTGCCTGAACAGCCGCACTGAATATATAATACTTGGCAAGGAAGCCTGCCAAAGGAGGAAAACCGGTAAGCGATAATAATGCCAGTGTAAGAGCAGAGGCATATACCGGGTTTGTTTTGGCTAACCCTTCGTAAGATGATATCTCGTCACTGCCGGTAGAGCGGCTGATGGCGATGATTGAAACAAAGGCGACCAGGTCTGATACCGCAAAGGCGACCAGATAAAATAGCAGGCTTATCCGTCCGTCTGCCAGTTCAGGTGCATTGCCGACTGCCGCCAAAGCTACCAGTATGTAACCGGCGTGGGCTATGCTGGAATAACCCAGCATTCTTTTAATATTCTTTTGGGGTATAGCCAGTACGTTACCCAGTGTCATACCGGCAGTTGCCAGTACGGCAACTATCAGCGCCCACTCTTGGCTTAGTGCCAGCGGGTCTGTGAAAAGAGTGTAGAAAAGACGCAGGAACAGGGCAAATCCAGCCGCTTTGCTGGCTATGGAAAGGTACAAAGTGATAGGGGTGGGTGAACCCTGATAAACATCCGGTGCCCAGAACTGAAACGGGACGGCAGCCACTTTGAACCCCAGCCCGGTAATAGTCAGTATAATACCCAGTATAAATCCGGTATGGGCGGTTATGTCCATGCCGGACGGAAGTGTCTGTATATAGTTAAGAATACTGCCCAGATTGGTTTCTCCGCTGAAACCGTAGATGAGCACTAAACCAAATACCAGCATGGCGGAAGCTACCCCGCCTAAAAGCAGGTATTTGAGGGCAGATTCGGTAGAATGCTGGTCCTTAAGGAAACCTACCAGTACGTAAAAAGCCAGCCCGGCCAGTTCAAGCGAAAGGTACATGGTAATAAGATTGGTAGTGGAGGCCATCATTATCATGCCCAGCAGGGCAAGCAATACCAGTGCATAATACTCGCCTTGGAAACGCCTGAACTTGTTTACATAATCTATTGAAGCCATTATAACCAGCCCTGAAAGGCTGATAAAAAGAATACGGAAGAAACTGGCGTATCCGTCCAGTGCCCACATACCGCCGAAAGCCAGTTCCGGCGGGTTATTCCAGTTAAGCACTGTGGCAACAGCCGCTGCCCCTAAACCCAGCAGAGACAGGTAGGCCAGGTGCCTCTTGCTTTTGGTCAAAAAGAGGTCGGTTATTATTACCAATAGGGCTGTTATCAGTATTATTATCTCAGGCATAAACAAATCCATTTGTCTCTATCCACCGAAGAGGGCCGCCAGAGGGGCCACTCCGGTTTGAATAACATCTACTATAATTTGAGGGTAAAGCCCAACCCCAAACATAATAAGCAGGAATACCACTGAGAAGACTATTTCGGTTTTGTCGGCATCTTTTACCATCTGGAATTTGTCCAGTCCGGGACCCAAAAAGACCCGTTGAACTGTCCAGAGGATATAGGCTGCCGCCAGTACCAATCCCAAGAGGCATATCATGGTAAATACCTGTCCACCGGGAACTACCGAGCTCTGGAATGAGCCTAAAAAGACGCTTACTTCAGCAATAAATCCGCTGGTAGCCGGCACAGCCATAGCTCCCAGACCGGCCAGTATAAATATAATAGCCGTTCGGGGCATCTGTTTAGCCAGCCCGCCCATCTTATTAATATCACGTTCATGGGTGTTATGCATAACCACACCGGTTATGGCAAAGAGCAAACCGGTAATTATGCCGTGGCTGAACATTTGCAGAACCGCCCCGTTCATGGATATTTCACCCAGAGTAAATATACCCAGCAATACAAAACCCATGTGGCTTACCGAACTGTATGCAATAAGCCTTTTAATATCTGTTTGTTTGAGTGTTATGGCAGCGCCATAGATTACATTTATAACCGCAATTGTCAGTATCAAGGGTGCCCAGTCACGGCAGACATCCGGAAACATAGCCACGTTTAATCTCAGCATGGCATAGCCGCCCATCTTAAGCAACGTACCGGCCAGAATAACGCTGGCAGCGGTGGGTGCATCTGTATGGGCATCCGGCAGCCACGTATGAAACGGAAAGGCCGGAAGCTTAATGGCAAAGCCGATAAAGAACATAAAGAAAGTTAGCACCATCAAGGCCGGACGCAGGAAATTGTTAAGGTCTAAAGACGCAAGAGATGCTATATCCAGACTGCCGGTGGCAAAGAATAATATCAGTATACCGGCCAGTATGAAAGCGCCGCCAAACAGGGTGTAAAGGACATATTTAAGAGCGGAATATTCTTTGCGGCCAGCACCCCAAATGGAAATCAGGAAGTACATGGGGATAAGCTCCAGCTCCCAGAAGATAAAGAAGAGCAGCAGATCCAGTGAAACAAATACGCCTGTGATGCTGGTTTGCAGAATAAGCAACCAAACGAAGTACTCTTTTACCCGCAGTTCTACCTTCCAGCTGATAAGAACCGCCAGAACACCCAGCAAAGTAGTCAAAATAAGGAATGGCAAACTTAATCCGTCAACACCAAGGTGGTAATTGGCGTTTAAAAGCGATATCCAGGGGAGATTTTCTTCAAACTGAACAACCCCGGCCATAGAACTGCTTCGGTCAAATCCGGCAAAGACCGCAATTGAAAGCACCAGCGGCACAAGAGTGAGCAGCAGCGAAGTAATTTTTATTGCCCGCCCGGACAAACGCGGCCACAGAGCCATTAGTATAGCTCCCGCTGCGGGCAAGAATGTTATTAGTGTTAAGTATGGTATGCTCATACTCCCCCCTTACCAGATAATAAGAGCCGCCATCACCAGTACAACCACCCCGGCGGCAAGATAAATTCCATATGACTGGAGCTGACCTGTCTGGGCTTTCCGACCCACTTTGCCACCCTCCAGAGTTATGCTGGCAACTCCGTTTACAGCCCCGTCCACTATGCGTTCATCGGCAGTTCGGAAACGGCTGAAAAGACGGCTGAATAGTACTTTTTGAATGAAGAACCCGTTTATTCCGCCGTCTACTACCTTGCGGTCAAAGAAGGCCATAAAAGCAAACACACCTTTCATAAGTATGTTTTTAGCTATAGCCCCTTCATACAGCTCATCCATCCAGTATTTTTTGGAAAAGACCATGTAAAGCCCTTTGAAGCGTTCTGTAAATATAGCGGGTGAAAGGCTTTTCTTTTTATACATCAGGAATGCCAGATATATGCCGCCGCCGGCGACTGCCAGTGAAACCAGTGCCAGCGGGTGCAGCAAAATGCCGAATAAACCTTCAAAAAAGCCGGTATGGACTTCTTCACCAAGGAAGGAACTGAAACCGCCCCCTGCATTAAGCAAACCGCTGATTACCGAAGGCACAACCAGTATTAAAAGCGGCCATGACATAACACGAGGCGATTCATGGGGATTTCCCTTGCCGCGGTATGTACCCCCAAAAGCCACGAAGTAAAGACGGAACATATAAAAGGCCGTCAGAAATACAGTGATAAGTGCCAGAATAAACAGGATAAATTGACCATCCATAGCCCCTGCAAGTATCTCATCCTTGCTGAAAAAACCTGAAAGCGGCCAAATGCCTGCCAGACTGAGTGAAGCAATAAGGAAAGTCCTGCTGGTAACAGGCATGGGTTTGGAAAGCCCGCCCATTTCGCGGATATCAAATGTTCCGGTAGCGTGGTTTACACTTCCCGAACCCAAAAAAAGCAGACTCTTGAAAAAAGCATGGTTGAAAAGGTGGAATATACCGATGGCAATACCGCCTGTACCCAGACCCAGCATCATATAGCCCAGCTGGCTGACGGTGGAATAGGCCAGTATACGTTTCATATCATTCATAACAAGTGCCATGGTGGCGGCAAATATGGCAGTAACCGCCCCGATGATGGATACCCAAAGCATGGCGGTAGCCGAACTTTCAAATATGGGATAGGTTCGGGCAACCAGAAACACACCGGCGGCAACCATGGTGGCAGCATGGATAAGGGCGGAAACCGGGGTAGGACCTTCCATAGCGTCCGGCAGCCATACATGCAGTGGGAACTGGGCAGATTTGCCTACCGCACCTGCAAATATCCCCAGAGCAGCTATGGTAACCACGCCAGCCCCTATCAGCCCCATTTCAGCCATGCCGTTTAAGCTGTGTATATCCAGCGTGCCGGTATTGGCAAACAGGATTATTATGGCGGCTAAAAAGCCCACATCACCGATACGGGTTACGATAAAAGCTTTTTTAGCGGCATTGGCCGCGGCCGGGCGGGTAAACCAGAATCCGATAAGGAGATATGATGCCAAGCCTACCAGTTCCCAGAAGAAAAAGGTAAACAGTAAATTATCCGAGAGTACCAGCCCCAGCATGGAGGCGGTAAAGAAAGATAAAAAGGCATAATAACGGGGATATCCCTTGTCACCGTGCATATAGCCCTGTGAATATATATGCACCATCAGGCTAACAAAAAGGATTACAAAACACATTATAGCGGCCAGCGGGTCAAAGCTAAGGTTAAAGCTGATATCAATGGAATTTCCTACCGCAAACCAGCTGAAACCGGGTGCGTAGTAAGAAGCCCCTTCTTTACCCAGCAGACCTATCAGCCCCCATATTGAAAGCAAAAGGGAACCGCCTACACCGGCTATACCCAGATAACCGCTGATGGCTGGTTTTCTGCAGAAAAAGGCATACCCCAGAGCTATCAACGCCCCGCAGATAAGGGGGAGCAGCATTATGAGCCAGAGTCCGGTTTGGGTCATGGCTTATTCTTCCTCTTTACCACTTCATCAAATCTATCTTAGTTGCGTCAATAGTATCCCGGTTTTTGTAGATGGATATTATTATGGCCAGACCTATAGTTGCCTCGGCTGCGGCCACCGCAATAATAAACAGGGTGAATATTTGCCCGGTAAATAATTCGGGTGAAGCGAAACGGTTAAAGGCAACTGCCGCTATGGTAACCGCATTCAGCATTATTTCTATGCACATCAGTATTACTACAGCACTCTTCTTAACCAGTGCCCCGTAAAGCCCGATGCAGAACAATATTACCGCCAGTACCAAAAAGTGAGTCAGTCCCATATTATTTATCCCTCACCAGCACTATAGCCCCGATAATGGCGACTAGTAATATTACGCCCGTCAGCAGTACTCCCAGCCCAAACCCGTCTGCCCCGAAAAGCATATCCGCAAGCCCGGCAGTGGTGGTAGATGGGGGAGGGGCGTCGCTTGAAGTCCAGTTTGAACTGATAAGCATATAGGTCATTATCCCGCCTAGAGCGGTAACAACAAATAGAGCCGGTATCTTGAGTTTATTGGTAAGATTGCCGCGCTGAACCTCACGGGTAAGCATGATGGCCAGTATAATAAGCACTGATATAGCGCCGATATAGATAAGTATCTGCACTGCCGCCAGAAAGTCAGCTGAAAGAAGCAGGAACACACCTGCCACCGAAAGGAAACAGAGTATCAGCCAGAGGGATGAGTGGAAAATATTTTTCACTCCCACCACCAGCAAGGCGGAGACTATACAGGTTATGGCTATAATCCAGAACGCTATTTCCACCCAGGTTTACCTTTCAAAGTAGCCTTTCTTGTTTATAAGCAGGGTTTGCAGAGGCAGTTTCTCGGCGGCATCAGGGCGGTCGTATCCGCTAAGTACCCGTGTTTCCGAAGGGCCAAGTTCATCACCTGTCAGTATCAGCTCACGGCAACGGCATTCTGAGAAACTTTGACCTTCCGCCTTTTCAACATTTGTACAGCGGTAGGTTGTGGTTTCGTAGCCGCAGCCCATGTAAATAGCGTTTTTAGTGGGGCATGATTCAACACACAGCCCGCAAAAGATGCATAACCCAAAGTCTATAGACATATGGTCAACCTTAAGCTTGCGGTCCTCGCCTCTGGAAACCTCCATATTGATAGCCTTTACCGGGCAGGCACGGGCACAGGCCAGGCAGGCAATACAGGTCTCTTTCACCCAGATAACTTGATTGCCGCGTATCCTTTTTGACATGGCCAGTTTTTCTTCCGGATACTGGACAGTTATCCATGGGCGGAACAGGTGCTTAAAGGTCAGGCGCATTCCTTTCAGAATACCGCCGCCGGTATTACTTAATACTGACACGTCCGCCTCCCAGCTTGTAAAATCTACTGAACAGGAGGACAAGCCCGAACATTACAGCTATATTTATACCTATAAGCACAGCCGTGTTTATATCCGGCGCAATCAGTATTTCAAATGCAGTAATAACCAGATTGGCAAGGGACAAAGGCAACAGGAATTTCCAGCCGAAAGCCATTACCTGGTCTATACGCAGACGAGGTAGGGTGGCACGCACCCAGATTATAAACATGAAAACCAGAAGAACTTTGGCGATAAACCAGAAAACCGGGTGCAGCAGCGGCCCCTGCCAGCCTCCCAGAAAAAGGGTGGTGGCGATGGCGGAAACTGCCAGAACCTCGGCGTATTCCATAAGGTAAAAAAGCCCGAATTTCATGCCGGAATATTCGGTGTGAAAACCGGCAATGATTTCAGACTCGGCTTCGAGTAAATCAAAAGGAGTGCGGTTTACTTCTGCCATGGCGGCAGACAGGTAAACAAAAAAGCCCAGCGGCTGCAGCAGTATAAAGGGAACATCCTGAGCTTTTACTATCTCATTCATAGAGAGCGAGCCGGTTAACATAACAACACCGAGTATGGAAAGCACCAGCGGTATTTCATAGCTGACTTCCTGAGCTATGGTACGCATGGCACCCAGCAGGGAATACTTGTTGTTGCTGCTCCAACCGGCCATAAATATACCTATCACGGTTACCGAACTTACTGCCAGTATATAAAGTATGCCTATATTCAGGTCAACCAGCATAACTCCATCAGCAAAGGGTATGGCAGCAAACATTAGCATTACCGGTACGAAAGCCACTAAAGGGGCTAACCAGAAGACCCCTTTATCTGCCTCTGAGGGGATAATGTCTTCTTTGATAAGCACCTTGATCGCATCAGCTATAGGCTGTAGCAGACCGAAAGGGCCGGCTCTGTTCGGGCCGGGGCGAAGCTGAAAACGGCCGATAAGGCGGCGTTCCAGCCAGATAAATATAAGCACACTCACAATTACAAAACCAAAGAGTATGACCAAGTAAACCAAAAGATGGATCCAGAAGTCAGACATTATCTGTCCACCTCACCCATCACTATATCTATACTGCCGAAAATAGCCATAAGGTCAGCCACTTTCCAGCCTACTACCATATCTTTTAAAGCCGACAAATTTAAAAGACAGGGTGGGCGTACCCGCCAGCGGTAGGGTTTGTCTGTGCCGTCTGATACCAGGTAGAAGCCCAGTTCACCTTTAGGGCCTTCTATACGGCTGTACACCTCACCCGCCGGTGGTTTAAGAAGTTTGGGGGCTTTACCCATTATTTCACCTTCGGGCAGGTCTTTTACTGCCTGACGAAGTATCCGCACACTCTGGCGCATTTCTAAAATACGTATCATGTAACGGTCATAGGTATCACCGTTTTTGGCGATGGGTATATCAAACTCAAAACGGTTATAAATGGAATAAGGGTCATTCCGGCGGATATCCCAGTTTATGCCGCTTGCCCGAAGTACCGGGCCGGCCGCACTGGAATTTATAGCCAAATCACGCTTAAGTACGCCAACGCCTTTGGTGCGGATAAGCACAATCTCATTGGTGGAAATAAGCTGCTCGTATTCGTCAATAAAACCGGGCAAAGTATCCAGTAGTATTTTTAGGGCGGGCAGAAATTCTTCCGGCAAATCCTGAACAAATCCGCCAAAGCGGTAGTAGTTGTAATTTAAACGCTGACCGCTGCACATATCAAACAGTTCCACAATCTTTTCGCGTTCGCGGAACATATACAGCAAAGGGGTTTGAAGGGCGCCCAAGTCATTTAAGAAAAAACCCAAACCGGCCAGATGGCTGGCTATCCGCTGGAGTTCGTCCAGTATCACCCTTATATATTCAGCCCGTTCAGGCACTGTTATACCGGCTAGTTTTTCCACTGCCATAACATAAGCATGGTTATTGGTCATGGAGCCCAGATAATCCAGACGGTCTGTAAAAGGTATATCCTGCAGATAGGTGCGCCCCTCTGCCAGCTTTTCAATACCCCGATGCAGATAACCGAAAACCGGCTCAAGGTCAGTAATGACTTCACCATCCAGAACAATACGCAGGCGGAACACACCGTGGGTGCTTGGATGCTGGGGGCCTATATTCAGAATAAAGTTTTCAGTTTTAATGGCCATTTACAAAATCCTTGCGCAAAGGATAACCTTCAAAACCTTCCCACAGGAAAATGCGTTTCAGGCCTATATGGTTTTCAAAAAACACCCCAAAAAGGTCATATATTTCACGTTCCTGCAGCTCTGCTCCGCGCCAGATATCTACTACCGAAGCCATTTTCGGGTTTTTCTTGTCAGTCAGGCGGGTTTTTACAGTAGCAGAGGTATTATGCGTAATTGAGTTCAAATGAAAAATAATTTCTATATATTCAGGATAATCTGCGGCAGTCAGGTTTGTCAGATAATCCATTTGAATAGACGGTAAGGAAGTTAGGCGTTCACATACCTTGTGCATATCTTCGGGTGAAACCAGCAGGAAGCTGCCATCTGCCTGAATTTTAATTCCGGGCAGTTCTTTGGATAAGGCAGCCTTAAGTTGTGGGTAATCAAGTACAGCGGTCATAAATTTATCTCTTTAGGATACGGGTTTTATCTATTTTTTCGTGTATATCCATAATAGCCCTCATAAGTGCTTCCGGGCGGGGAGGGCAACCGGGCACATATACATCAACCGGGACTACCAGATTAAAACCGGGTACTACCGAATATGAATCCCTAAATAAACCGCCGCTGGTTCCGCAAGCCCCCATGGCCAATACCCATTTTGGTTCAGGCATCTGATCATAAATCCTTTTCAGCCAGGGAGCCATTTTCCATGTAAGAGTGCCCGCAACTATCATCAGGTCTGCCTGACGGGGAGAAGCACGGAATATATCCATGCCAAAACGGGCTAAATCCCAGCGGGAGGCTGCCATGCACATCATCTCAATAGCACAACAAGCTAAACCGAACATCACCGGCCAAAGGGAATAATGGCGTGACCAGTTAAGTACCTTTTCCACACTGGTGATAAATACACCCGGAGGCGGCTCTTCGCCATTTAGCCAGTCTGCAGGGTCAGGATAGGGGGATGTATGTCCGGTACGAAAGCTTTGAATTACCCCGCCTTCCTGCTGGTCAATCTCGTCCAGAGTAAGCAGGCTTAGCGGTTTTTCGAAGTTTAGTTCCATTCCAAAGCTCCCTTCTTCCACGCATACAGATAGCCCGCCAAAACTATTAACAGAAAGGCAAACACTATCCCGAAGGCATAAAACCCGAGCGAACCGATTTGTGTTGCCCAAGGAAAGAGGAAAACCAGCAACACATCAAAAGCAATAAGCAGAAGTGCGTAGTAATAGTAGCGGAAATTGAACTGAACCCAAGTGCGTCCATGAGTTTCTACGCCACATTCGTAGGCGGAGTTTTTAACGGGATTAGGTTTGCTGGGTACAATGCCCAGTTTTTTGAGGAGGACAGGCAGTCCTAGTACTACTGCCGTAAAAAGTATCGCAGCTACAAGGAATAGTGCAATATAGCTATAATCTACCAGCATAATTCCCCCCTGAAATACTTTTTACTACTATAGCATTAGTCCCCTTTCCGCGTAAAGTTTAAGTATAATGTAAGGGTATTATAAAATGGTAAGAATACTTAGTTATTAAGTATAAATAGATAAAAAATAATAATAAAGTCTAATACTAAAGTATTAAAACTTCAGTTGGTTGATAGAGATGGGTATGTATGAGCGGTGTATTGGTGAGGTAATACCCCATGTACAACCTCACCCATATTGAAATTACTTGTGTAGACTATGGGGATAATGCGCTAGGAATTTTTAAAATGGATTCTGCTTGGTCTGCTGGTACTGGAGCAGTTTTTGTAACCGTTCAGGGTAACTGCTTTTCAGTAAGGCTTCTTCCATCGAAACCATGTTTTGACGTACCAAATTTGCCAAAGACTGGTCTAGTGTCTGCATCCCGTCTTTGACACTTAGCTGCATTACGTTATGCAATTCATGAGCTTTTTTATCCCGTATCAGGTTGCGAACGGCGGTATTGGCCACCATTATTTCAAACGCTGCTACCCGCCCTTTGCCTCCAAGTTTGGGCAGCAGCGTTTGTAC
The DNA here is from genome assembly GCF_041654235.1 of Dehalococcoides sp. NCBI lineage: Bacteria > Bacillati > Chloroflexota > Dehalococcoidia > Dehalococcoidales > Dehalococcoidaceae > Dehalococcoides > Dehalococcoides sp. The sequence goes on from NZ_JBAZDW010000008.1 coordinate 10,877, forward strand.
CAGTACTGCTTCAATAACCAAGGATAACTGCATGCGTATTTGTTGCTGCTGGTCAGGCGGGAATATATCTATCAGACGGTCTATAGTCTGGGGGGCGTCTGTAGTATGCAGTGTGCCCACTACCAGATGGCCTGTTTCGGCTGCGCTGATAGCCGTAGAAATAGTCTCCAGATCACGCATTTCACCCACCAGTATTACATCAGGGTCATGCCGCAAGGCGTGTTTCAGAGCAGTGGAAAAAGATTTGGTATCGTCACCCAAATCTCTCTGGGCAATGATACAGCGGTTATTGGTATATAGGTATTCAATGGGGTCTTCTATGGTAATGATGTTACGTGCATCTGTGCGGTTCAGGTGATCTACCATAGCAGCCATGGTGGTAGATTTACCGCTGCCGGTAGGTCCGGTTATGAGAATAAGCCCGCGCGGCTTCAGAATAAGCTCTTTGCAGATTTGGGGTACGCCCAGTTCATCTATACTTCGTATCTGAAAGGGCACCTGGCGGAAAGCAATGCTTATTGAGCCGCGTTGTCTCATTACATTTACCCTGAAACGGGCTACTCCGGGTACGCTGTAGGCGAAATCCAATTCTTTTTCAGCATAAAATACTTCGCGCTGTTCAGGCGTGGTTATCTCTTCCAGTATCTGTTCAATGGCCTTGTTGTACATAACCGGCCAGTCAGTCTGAGGTTGAAGTGCGCCATCTATTCTGAGTACAGGAGGGTTCGGCACCCGAAGATGCAAGTCCGAGGCTTTTTTGTCTACCGCTATTTTTAGTAATTCGTCTGCGCGCATTTGTCTTCCTTTTGAAACAGGTATGATATCATAATCATAGTATAAGTTAGTTTTAGTAAGGTAAATCCCCCGAAAGTACTACTTTGGTTTATTATATTATAACTATATTACCACTGGAGTGGATATATTTGTTTGAAGACTAGTATTGTAAGTGATATAGTTATCTAAATTTTAGCTTGAAGACATACCTGTTTCAGGCTGTGGTCAAGGCAGGGCTGAGATGCAAAAAACACTGGAGGAAATAAACCAGAGAATCAAAGAAGGCAAGGCTGTTGTCCTTACGGCTGAAGAAATTGTGGGCTATGCCAAAGAAAAAGGACTGAAAACAGCTTTCAAAGAAGTGGACGTTGTCACCACCGGTACTTTCGGCCCTATGTGTTCCTCTGGCGCTTACTTTAATATAGGCCATACTACTCCCCGCATGAAACTGGGCGGCGGCAGAGCCTATCTGAATGATGTGCCTGCTTATGCTGCTTTTGCTGCTGCAGATTTATATATAGGTGCCAATGCCCTTCCGGATGATGATCCCCGTAACCGCATTCACCCCGGCGAATTTAACTATGGCGGAGGGCATGTTATAGAGGAATTGGTAGCCGGCAAAGATGTGCGTCTTGAAGCCAGTGCCTACGGGACTGATTGTTATCCCAGACGGCGGCTTTCCGGCTACATAAATATAAAAGACCTTAACGAGGCTGTACTGTTTAATATGCGTAATGCATATCAAAACTATAATGTAGCCATTAATCTTTCAGATAAAACCATATACACCTACATGGGTGTTCTGAAACCTAATATGGGCAATATAAACTACTGCACTGCCGGTATGCTGTCGCCGCTTCTCAATGACCCGTATTACCGTACTATAGGTATTGGCAGCCGCATATTTTTAGGCGGCGGTGTGGGATACGTGGCTTGGCAGGGTACTCAGCATAACCCCGGTGTTGCCAGAACAGATGGCGGCGTGCCCAAAGGCGGGTCAGGTACACTGGCAGTTATAGGTGATTTAAAGCAAATGGATGCCCGCTATCTGATAGGAACCAGCATGCTGGGGTACGGCGTTACATTATCAGTAGGCATCGGTGTGCCCATCCCTATACTTTCTGAAGAAATACTCCAGTCTACTCTGGTTACGGATAATGATATTGTGGGTACGGTTATAGACTATTCATCTGCCTATCCCAATCTGCGCCCCGGTGCGGTGGCTGAAGTTACCTATGCGCAGCTACGCAGCGGCAAAGTACATATAAACGGCAAAGAAATCCCTACTGCTTCTCTGTGCAGTTACTCCCGTGCCCGGGAAATTGCCGGTAAACTGAAAAGCTGGATTGAAAAGGGTACATTTGAAATTACCAGCCCGGTTGCTCCGTTACCGGGAATAGATTCGGGGCTTTCAGTCCGTCCCTTTAATGAACGCCCCATTGGTGACAGTAATCAGCATCTCTTGTAGGTGATAATATGAAAACATCCAAAAGAATAGTTTTACGTTTTCCTCAAAGGCTGGTAGACCGCCCCATTGTTTACCACCTGATACGTGACTATGATTTGGCTTTCAATATTCTAAAAGCTTCCATAACCCCTGACAAAGAGGGTCTGATGGTGCTGGAAATCACCGGTGAACGCGAGGCATACGATAAAGGCATTGCCTATCTGAATGAAGCCGGGGTTAAAATAGATGCTCTTAACCGCGAAGTAACCCGTAATGAACACCGCTGTACTCATTGCGGGGCATGCGTGACTATGTGTCCGGTATATGCTTTCAGCATAGATGAAGAAAGCCGGGAGATTAAGTTTGATGCCAAGAAATGTATTGTTTGCGGCATATGTATCCAGGGTTGCCCGCCGCGGGCCATGGAACTGCACTTTTAGCTGAATACTATGTATGAACCCCGTACTTACAGAAACTGGGAAAATGCAGGATGCTTGATTCCCTTTCAGGTGATGGAAGAGGAAACTGATCTATTTATACTGGCCTCAACCGAACTCAAAGAATTAGGTTATTATTTTGTTAAAAAATACCGTCAGGAAATTATTGACTATATAAAACGCCAGCCAGAATTTGCTTCCAGTCTCAAACCTGTCAAAATCCACCTTGATGCCAGTTCCATTATACGGGATATGGCCGAAGCCGCCGCTAAAGCAAGTGTAGGCCCTATGGCTGCCGTTGCCGGGGCTGTGGCCGAATATGTGGGCAAAGAGCTTCTGGCTTACAGTTCTGAAGTTCTGGTTGAAAATGGCGGAGATATATTTGTGCATACTCTATCCACCAGGCGTATTGGGATATTTGCCGGCAAGTCCACCCTAAGTGGCACACTGGCACTGGAAATAAGCCCTGACCAAAGCCCGCTTGGTATTTGCACTTCTTCAGGTACGGTGGGGCACAGCCTCAGTTTCGGGAAAGCCGATGCGGCCATAGTCATATCTAAATCTGCAATTTTGGCGGATGCTGCCGCTACGGCTGTAGCCAATCTGGTACAAACCAGCGATGATATTCCACTAGCACTGGAACATGGACAGAAAATAGAGGGCGTCAGCGGGTTGGTGGTTATTAAGGACGACAAGATAGGTATCTGGGGGAATGTAAAACTATGCCCTATATCTCCCCACGCTGACCTGAAAGTATCCGAATAATTAAAGATATGGTAAAGTATGTTCGGTGTACATACTCAGGGATGGTAGATTACGGTCGCTAATACCTTCCCCTGTTTTATAAAATGGTTACTGAGTAATAGTGCGGGATAAAGCAGCTGTTTTAAGAAAGCAAAATAGCTTCAACGGAGGGATGGGAATGGCACCACGTTTTCTAAAAGGCCAAAGAGTAAAAATATTATCAGTACGTTTAGCCAACATGACCTCCAAGTACCCTGAAATTGATAAATATGTTTCCGAAACCGGTGTAATTATAGAAGATTATTTTGTGCGCTACATGGACCCCAAAAACGAAAAGCCTCCCATTACAAGCTATATGTATTCTATAAAACTGGATACGACCCGCCGCTTGATAACCGTAGCCGAAGATGCCATGGAAATATATCTTGGTTGACTGCCTAATATAAGAAGGTTTTTGCCATGCCTACCTTGCAGGATGAATATTTAGCCGGGCGCACAGCCGAAAAACTGATAAAACAACATCATGCCAAACTGGTGCGGGGTGCCATAGTAAAAGCTTGCCTTTCCCCGCGGGTTATTTTGACATTCAGTCTTATCTTGATTATCAGTTTGGGCGGATTCTTTTTGTTCGGGAAATTACTGGGGTTATTTGAAAACTGAAAATAGCCTGCTAAGTATATAAATATAAAATATTGTCACATATATTTGATATTACTGATTACCGTCAAGAATATTTGAGTTGATTTGTTACCTGAAAAGGTACGTTCTGCTATTAGGCAATCTCGTATATGTACCATTCATTTTACAAAATGATACCTGACTGGATTTTCGTCTAAATTGATTTTAATATAATATTAAAAGGGTAGAATCAAAGATATGGGAATCATTTACCATAATAAACCTGAAATGAAATCACCCATCCTGCTGGCAGCCTGGCCGGGCATTGGCAACGTAGGTATTATTACCTTAGCCACTTTGCGGGACCAACTGGGGGCAGGTGTTTTGGCGGACATAGAGCCGGAAGAGTTTTTTTATCCTGCCGGGGTAAATATAAAAAACGGGGTTCAACAGGAATTGCGCTTCCCCTTGAGCTGTTTTTATTATCAGCAGTGGTGCGGTCAGGATATTGTAATATTTATGGGTGACGAACAGCCGGCTGATGGTCAGAATACATATGCTCAGGGAAGCCGGGCATACAACATGGCAAACAGAGTACTGGATGTAGCCGAAGAGCTGGGCTGCCAACGCATTATTACGTTTGGTGCAGCAGTTACCATGACTCATCATAAAATAAAACCCAAGGTATGGGCAGTTGCCAACAACAAAAAATTTCTTAATACGATACAGGAACGCATGCCGGCGGAACTTAAAAGTAGTCTGGCAGGCAAAAACTTTGTGGCTAATATATCCGGTTTAAACGGATTATTACTTGGCGTAGCCAATAAAAGAAATATGTCCGCCGCCTGCCTTATGGGTGAAATACCTGATTATCTTTCTCATTTGCCGCTGGTATATCCTCATGCTTCGCGTTCCACACTTGAAGCTCTGAGATATGTGATACGTATCAGCGTAGATTTATTCCGTATGGATGAGTCGGTCAAAGAAGTAGATGAAATGATTGCAGATATGTACTCCCGTTTTCCGGAACTGGTAAGGCAAAAACTGGATAACCGCTTTCATACTAATGAGAACCGGGGTATTTCCGATGATGATGAAAAGTGGCTCAAAGAAAATATAAATGACTTTTTCAAGAAAGACCATAATCAGAATGAACATGGAAGTTAAAAAAATCCAGGCGAAGTGCCTGATTATATCTTGGCAGGGTGAATTCGGCTTGCTCGGTGAAAGAGTATTGGCTGAGATAGAGAAACAGGATACACCATCCATAGTATTTGAACTAGAGATAGAAAAATATTTTTCCCTTGGCGGAGTAGCTGTCAGAGAAGATTTGGCAAATTTCCCAGCCGGGGAACTTGAATATCTGCCCAAATGGCAGTTACTGGTATTTAAAGGCAGTATTCCCGAATTTAACCAATATGAATACCTTAAAAAGATAATTGATACGGCAATGGATTATCAGGTAAATGAAATTATTTGTCTGGGTAGTGTGGGCGCCATGATTTCCCATACTGCGCCTCATCGCCTTATGGCGGTAGTAAATTCTGATATCCATAAATACAGTCTGGAAAATACCGGGGTTGAGTGCAATATGGATTTTGATACTCCGCCTAACCAGAAAGTAGACATAAACTCTTTTGTAATCTGGCAGGCAGGGAAATACGGTTTGAATGCCATGAGCTTATGGCAGGTTCTGCCTTTTTACCTTCAGGCAAGCGGTGATGCCGCAGCTGAGCTAATCCTGCTTGAATTTCTGTGTGATAGGTTTGAACTGGAACTTAATCTGGATGAAATAGAACAAAGGGTGCAATACCAATCTGACCGGATACAAAACCTGAGGCAGACAAATGCGCAGGTGGAAAACGGGTTGAGAATGCTGGAAGGCGGGCTTAGTCTGGATACCTCTGTCCGTAATCAGCTTGGTGACCAGATAAGCCGCCTTTTTGATAATCGCTAGTTTTTCAAGTGCCCGGGGTTATTTTATGTCGTCAGTCAGGGGTGTTTCTTCCGTGGTTTCGGTAAAACACGAACCAACATCGTCACCTTCCGAAGAAGACGGCATTTTATCACGTCGCTCCCTAAGCCAGCGGTGAATCTCGTCCAGTACCGGCGGGGCTACACTGAAGACTTCAATATCCGATGGGAACTGCATCAAGTTGCCTTCGCGGATAAACAATACACCGGCCTGATTTTCTTTTATCATTTCGCTTATTCGGCGGCGGATAAATTCATAACGGCTCTTTACAGCCTGAATAAATTTCTCTGAAACCAGTTTGGATACATTTTGGCTGGTAAATCCTATAAGCATAAAGCGTTCCCAGTCCAAACATTCCCGTACCAGTTCACTGCCTTCAGTAACCTCTACCAATGCGCCTTTTTCCACGAAACGAAGTGCCATTTCTTTGCTTATAGGGCTGAAATTGGTGAGTACTTCCAACCCTTCAATCCCGTTTTGATCTACGGATTCATGAAACACATAATCAACCGTACCAATGCGGCTTTCCAAGTGGGCCAGCTGTACGCCCACTTCTGTCCAGTAACGCCTTAACATGGCGTCGTATTCCGTTGGGGCATCCTTCCAGCCAAGTACCAGCGGCACTACGTAAAGTTTCTTTTTATCCGTATACTGATTGCTTTCTGGTTTTTGTATTTTAGCTATATCTTCAGACACTCTGACCTCCTGTTTGTAGGGTATATATGTATTCTAGCAGCCAAAATCCGGTCTATCAAACCTAATTTTCGGGGAAAAACAGATCATCATAAATCAACTCCAGCTTCAGTTTATGTTCCAGTTCCTCGGAAGCCAAGACCCGGCACATATTTTTGGTTTCCTGGTTAATAAAAGTAGACATCAGGTGGGAATAAAATTCCGAAGAAGATTGTTCTTCTTTGATGGCATAGAGAAGAATATTTTGCAGGTCTGCTCCTTCCAACTGGTTACCACCTGTTACATAAGTATCCAGTTTAAGAGACTGCAAGCGGGGTGTGACTGCTTTTGGTTTGAATTCACCTTTGACCAACAAATCTTTAAGTACTTTCAGATGGTTTTCTTCGCTCTGTATCAGCGAATTAAGAAGCTGCCTGACTGCGTCGTCATCCGTTTTTTGTATGGCGAACTGGTAAAGTGATTGGGAAGCAACTTCCTTGTATATAGCCGCTTCAATTAGTTCTTTTAATTCTTCACTCACTTGACGATGTCCTTTCTGGTATACAAAAAATTTGCTTTCAGGTAATACCATAAAACGTTTCTTCATATAAGATCCGTTCTTTGAGCTTTATTATAACAGGCAGGTCGTTCTTGGGGTAATTCATTTACAAAACATATGTGATAAATATATGACAATAAATCACTGGCAAATATGCAACCTATTAGGGTAGAGGCTGTGAGGTTTGGGCTAAACTATATGGCGAAAGCGTTTTAATGTATTAAGTACATCAGCGTCATCAACCTGGGTAAAGTAGCAATAATACTGCCCCACAGATTCAAACTCCTCGGGACATTTTAAGCAGATAACTTCGTCCGCCAAATGCTCCAGCCGCTTCAGAGTACTCTCAGGCCCTACCGGCAGGGCGGCAATAAGATAGGCAGGGCATTCTTGACGGACTGAATTCAGAGCCGCTTCAAAAGTAGCTCCGGTAGCTATGCCGTCATCTGCTATGATAACCAGGCGGTTATTTAAGGGGATACGGGGAATAACTTCACGGTAGACACGGGCCCGTCTTTTAAGCTCATCAAACTGAAATTCAGACTCCTGTTGTATATAGTCAGAGGAAATGCCCAGTTGCTGAATAAGATGGCGGTTTAAGTATATCTGGCCATTTTCGGATATAGAGCCTATAGCCAGCTCAGGGCTGGATGGGGCACGAAGCTTTCGGGAGAGTATGATATCCAGTCTGGCATCACGCAGGCGTTCAGCTATTTGGGCGGCAATAACTACACCGCCGCGGGGTATACCCAGTACAACTGCCTGCTTGCCTTTCAACTGGCCAAATTCGATAGCCAGAAAAGCACCGGCTTCGTATCTGTCTGTAAAAGCCGAATGGTCTTGTGATACGATTTTGAGCATATCCCGCCACCCCGCCGTATTATTTCCCGGGTAGAATTAGTAATCTATAACGAATTTACCATTTTTATATAATAACTCACTGTCTACCCAGATTTCACCGCCATCCCGCAAGTCACATACCATATCCCAATGAACAGCAGATTTATTGATACTGCCAGTTTCCGGATAGCCCGCACCACAGGCTAGATGGAAACTGCCGCCGATTTTTTCATCAAAGAGTATTTGCTTGGTAAATTTCTGGATTCCTTCGCTGGTGCCAATGGCAAACTCACCCAGATAGCGGGCGCCGGGGTCGGTATCCAGTGTTTTAAGCAGAAAATCTTCATTGGTTTCGGCTGTAGCTTTTACTACCTTGCCCTTTTTAAACCAAAGGCGTATCCCGGTAACTTCACGTCCGCTTTCTATGGCCGGATACGAGAAATAGACATGCCCTTCCGCACTGTCTTCCACAGGACCTGTAAATACTTCGCCGTCAGGCATATTGAGTTTGCCGTCACAGCTTATAAATTTGCGTCCTTCAATACTCAGGCGGAGGTCAGTTTCCTTGGCCTTTATATGGACCTGTTTTTTACCTTTAAGCCAATTTACTACTTTTTGCTGACGGGCATTTAAGTTTTTCCAAAAAGCTACCGGGTCATTCATATCCGGCAGACAGGCACTATAAACAAAATCGGTATATTCTTCCAGACTCATACCCGCATCCTGGGCGTATCCGTTAGTGGGATAGATGGCTAAAACCCAGCGGAAATTTCCCTCAGCCGTACGGCGCATGCTTGTTTCCATAAGGTCTGTACGGGCTTTCTCAAAGGCCACCATTTTTTGAGGGTCAATGCTAGTCATAGATTTGGTGTTTTCTTCTGCCAGCAGGTGGATAGTGGCATCGTACTTTTCGGTAATATACCTCTGGGGGAAATGTACATAGCTTATCTGTTCGTCCGAACCGTACCTGAGCAGATACTCCAGAAATTCGTTTTTAGAAACCTGCATAAGCGGATGGCCGCCGGCGGCCAGTATTTTTTTGTATACCTCAACCGCCAGAGGCAATGCACCGCTGAAATAGTTTACAGCCACAGTATCACCGGGTTTTACCTCAATGGAGTAATTAACCAGTAAATCAGCCAGTTTTTCTACACGCGGGTCAATCATGGCAAGCCTCACACAAAACATATTACAGTTTATTATAGTACCGGGGGTGAACAAATCCAATCATCTATCCCCGAAAGGCTTTAGCAAATATTAAAACATAGCAGCTGATACAGAGTGATAAAAATATCCGGGTATAGCTGGTTCAGCAATTAGAAGCGGATTATAAGCTGAAATATCCGTATTACCATTCCCGAACGAAGCGGCTGACGGAAGATACGCGGCAACTGTAAAACTGCTTGAAGTATAGTCCTGAATTTCAGGGCAAATATGTCCAGCCGGTAGGCTGATACAAATGCTTGGGGAATAGCACTGCCGGCAGGCTTTAGTTCTTTTATGCTGTTTATAAATAGTCCCACCACCAGAGTTCTGGCTATCACCGAGACTAAAAAGAGGCTTAGCATATGGTAGCCGTTAAGCTGCGGCAAAACACTAACAAGTAAGCCGCCAACCAATGAACCCAGTGCAATACCCAGACTGTTTCCTCCGGTATAAAGGGCAAAACCACGCATACGGTTACGGCGGCTGGAACTTTCAAAAATATAATTGGTACCGGATAACAGGAAACCAGCCCATATAATACCTGAAAGTGCCTGAACGCCTATCAAGTAATATGTATTGTGGCTGAATATCCATAGCAAAGGCACAACCGGCACAAAGACACTGCACAGCTTGAGTATCTTTACATTGCCGCAGATATCACAAATCCGCCCCCATACCTTCATGAAAACAAAGTTGGCTACTGAAGCTGAGGATATTACTATTATATAAGTCAGGTAGTCAAAGCCAAGCTCACGCAGCATATAAACCGCAAAGAACGGAGCGGCTATATAAGTACTGAAATTTATAAGTGCGGAGTAGGATATGAATTTGCCCATAGGGGTTTTATTCAAGTCCTTTACTAGAGCTTTCATGCTGACGCCGTCTTTAATCGGGGCTTTGGCCTGGGGGTCTTCCATTTTATTTAAAAAGAAACTTGAGATAAAACGAGCCAGACTGGCACCGAAAAATATGAGCCCGAAACCCAAAAACAGGGTGTCAGCGCTTATTTGGAGGAGTAAACCGCTGGCCAGTGAGAACGCCAAAGTCATAATCCCGGCTATCATGCCACGGTAACCGAAAAAACGCCCGCGGATAGAACCCGGCACCAAGTCTGCCATAAGGCTTGACCAGGCAGGATTGCCCAGTGAACCAAACATGGTTCCCAAGGTATACCAGAGTATCAGCCACCAAACCCCGAAATCACGAAAAAGCAAAGGCAGCACAAATGCCGGCAAAAAACACACCGCCTGAAGTAATACTGCTTTAAATACGAAACTCTTGCGGCTTTTGGCCTTTTCGGAAAGGAATGGGGCAAATAGTTGTGAAAGCGCAACAGATAGATTCGGCAAAGCCGAAAGTATACCTATCTGAGGTACAGATGCCTTAAGGGCCAAGGCAAAAGGCGTTATATAATCCTGGGTCAAACCTAGCATAGCTGAATATGCAGCCCCGTCCTTAATACTGTTATCTAAACTCTTGCGAGTGATTGTCTTCATTTTAACTACTCAATTTCCCTAACTGAAATATGGCCAATGTTGATACCAGAAGAACCAGAGGGGTGATTGTAAGTCCCAGTTTTGTAAATTCCATGGGCTTTATTGCCAGCCCCCGTTTGCGCAGAAGTATCAACCAGAGCATGGTAGACAAAGAGCCCATTATAAGCAGATTAGGACCCAAGTCTGCTCCCAAAATAGCTTGATAAATCAAACCTGAATTGGCCCCGCCAATGTCACTGACAGCCGACAGGCTGGATACCGAGACCATCATCATCGGCCAATTATTTATAAGGTTAGATCCGATAGCTGTACCGAAAGAAGTAATCAAACCAGCTTCCAGCTGGCCTCCATCAGCCAGAGTATTTGAAAGAAAGTTACCCAATGTTGCAGTAAGCCCTGTATTTTCGAGTCCGTTTACCATAAATGCCAGACCAAGTACAAATGGCAGTATTGACCAAGCAACCGAATGCTTCAAGTGGTTAAAATCCAATTTTTTATAAAATGAAGTTATGCCCAGCAGTATAAAAGCAGTAAGCACCAGAGGTATTGCCAGTGGCCACCCCATAAACGAAGTCAAAAGACAAGCTGCCGCCAGAAAAATTAGTACCAGCCTGACGGAGCGTGAAAACCTGTCTGAGGCAACAGCTTTAGTCTCCACAAGCGAAAGCCCTGTTCTAAGATCATGTCTGAAGACAACATAAAATATGGCTATAGTAATCGTGATAGCCAGTATGCTGGGTATTAACATGTAAGTAGTGTATTCCCCAAGGCTCAGATTAAACTTGTCTACCGCCAGCAGATTGACCGGATTGGAAAATGGGAAAATAAATGATGCCGTATTTGCTACAAAGGCACAGGCAAATATATACGGCAAAGGTTTCAAGCCATAGCGGCTAACAAGCATAAAAACTACAGGAGTCAGGAGCAGGGCAGTAGCGTCATTTGACATAAACATGGTAATAACTATGCCAAGAGCAAAAACCAAACCCAGCAAACGCCACGAACTGCCACCAGACAGTTTTAGAGCCAGATTGACAGCCGAATTGAAAAAGCCGGATAACTCTGCGAAATAACTTACTAGCATAAGCCCAAGGAAAAATAGCAGGATATTCAGATTAGCAGAAAAAATCTGGCTGATATTTGAAAGGGGAACAAGCCCCAGAATAAACATAAGAATGGCGCCTAAACAAATAGCCCCGGCTTCATTAAAGGGCCGAGGTTTAAAAATCACCAATAAAATGGTGGCTATAAATATTGATAAGGCTAACCAGAGCATATCCAAATATAATGCAGGAGAATCACCTTGATGCTAGGGAGATTCTCCTGCCCTTTACCATCAGTGAATTACCAGTTACTTTTTAACGGGCTTGGCAGCGGGAGCGCCGGGTTTGGAAGCAGGAGCCATGGGTTTTTTATCAACCATTTTAGTCACCCCCTTTCGTGCACTTTAATGTACCCGATGTGGCAACACCTACGTTGTCAATTTTAGATATTGCATGCACAAACAAAATAGTTTACAATCAAGATGTTCTGTTATTCATGCTTATTTAGTTATGATATCTAAAACATGAATAATTTATCACTAATCAAAGACCTTGTCAAATGGTAGAATTGGGCATAAATTAAAGGGGAGATATGAATGGCGAGCTGGACTTTTCTCACAAACCACGCACTGGTGCTAAGCTTTTTAGCCCGACATTCACGTATTACAGCACGCGAAATCGCTGAAAATATACATATTACCGAACGGGCTGTAAGAAAAATTATTGCTGACCTTGAAACCGAAGGTTATATTGCCAAGAAAAAAGAGGGCAGGGGAATAAAATACCGCATCAATCCGGATTTATCTCTCAGACATGAATCATATCAGGAAATAATTATCGGTGACTTCCTGGAGGGTCTGGGCTGGAAACGGCGCAAACGAAAATCAGCCAGCGATATCAAGGTTATTCCGACGGAAGTAACAGCAAAGTAGCGGATATTTTGCGGCGTAATAACAAATATTTCAAATATAACTGCAAAATGGCTGATTAAAGTTTGTCAAAACCTACCCAACGATGCTAAAATAACGTCTGTTTGTGGGCCGTTAGCTCAGCTGGTAGAGCATCTGACTTTTAATCAGAGGGTCGTGGGTTCGAACCCCGCACGGCTCACCACTTACTCCTTCGTGTTTTGCATATCAAATCATTCTTCAATATTTGCAGGATTAGTTTTGTACGCCTTGTTCCGTTTTATAACCTCGCAAATAGCTAAACTTGTTGTTTATTTAATCAACGCAGTATTTGTTTGATTAAGTATCCGTCATAGACATTATTCTTTATTGTTATCTGTTTTAATATGTCAATCGTAAACCAATTTGTGACGAAACAACAATACAGGAAGATACTCCAGCAAGATATGATAACCCAAGTATATGAATAGTTGCTAAAATATCTGTTGTTAATTACATATTTTAGGCGCATAATGTCTATATAATTACCATGATGAGTATAGGCGAAAAGATACGAGAGTTTCGGAAAGCCAGAGGCTGGACGCCTGAATATCTGGGCACTCGTTCAGGGCTTTCCGGGCAATATATAAGAAAACTGGAAAAAGGTGAACGTCAGAGTATTACTCTGGCAACAGCTAATAAGCTTTCCAATGCTTTTGGAATTGAACCAGCCAAACTTATTTCTGAAAACGATAATTCCTCCCCTAGGCAAATTGAAGATATACTGGCCGAAGTCCGGTCTATTTTTAAAAGACTTGAGACGGTGGAGGTTTGTGTACACGGGTGCATGCCTGAACGAAAAACTTATAATGAATTGGCGTATAAGAGTTTTCTTATTCCCCGCAGCATAGTTGAAAATTTAAAAAACATTTATGCTCTTCAGGTAGAAGACAATCATCTTGAACATTTTGGCATTTACCCGGGTGAAATGGTGGTTATTCAGGCTGAACATACCATTGAAGATGGTAACTTATATGCCTGCCAGATTGACCAAGGTGTTTACGGATATAACCTTTATTCCACTGAAAACGGCTTCCGGATTTCCAATGGAAACGGCACAAGCCATGATTTGCCTTTATCTGAGATAAAGGTTCTGGGCAGGATACTTTTAAGTTACAAGTGCAAAGTTTTTTAAATGGCAATCAGCGTTTAACCTTCGCTATTCACATTTTCCGCTACTCTATTTTTTCAGATTATGAAATGGCCACCAGTTCCAACGGCCAACTATGGTTGCCAGTGATGGCACTAAAATTCCTCTTACAATAACAGTATCCATTATTATGCCAATAGCTACTGCAGCCCCTAGCTGATACATGGTTAGTATGGGTGACGTTAGCATAGCCGCAAATGTACCTCCCAAGATAAGGCCGCAAGCCACAATAACTCCGCCGGTTGAGGAGATGGCATTTTTTACAGCCTCTTTAATGGGTTTAGTCTCGGATTCTTCGCGGATGCGGGATACCAGAAAAATATTGTAATCTGAACCCAACGCCACAATGAGGGTAAATAATATAATCGGCAGCATAAAGCTTATGCCGGAATGTCCCAGTACGTCTTGAAAGAGCCAAGTGATAATACCCATGGTTGCTCCGTAACTTAGCATGACTGTAAGCAGCAGGTAGATAGGGGCGACTATGCTTCGCAAAAGCACCAGCAAAACTAAAAACACCCCGGCAATTATTATCAGCTGGATATGGGTAAAATCCTGCTCCATTATATCTCTGATGTCTTGCATGTCTGCACTGGTACCCTGAATACCGCAGTCTAAACCGGAAATATGACTGCCCAATGTGTCCGTCTGTAACAGTGCTTTTACTTCAGAAATGGTATCCATAGACTCGTTGCTATAAGGGGAGTCAGAGAGTATCAGAAATAAACGGGTACCGGATTGGTCTTCTGAATAAAACATATTGACCAGACTATCAAGTTCAAGTGAGGTTTGCATCAGGGTTTGAGATATAAAATATGGATTGCCGTTAGCGGTGAAGGTATTACTCAAAGAGCGCATATTCTGGCTGAATAGCCGGGTTTCACCAAGCAGTATTTCAACTGGATTGGCAGGTGAGTTGTCTGCCGGGAGTGATTGCGGAAACAGATAAAATACCCCCTGGCTGCCAATTACAAATGCCAGATGTTCGGTGGAATATGCCAGACTATCCAGTTCGGAAGCAATGCTTCCATCAGCATTTGCCTGAGCAATCAACGTAGCCAGCTTGTCAACTTTCAGCATAGCTTGCTGGTAGTCATACAAGTCAGCAATAAAGCTATAGGTTTGGGCACTTTCTAGCATATAGGCCTTTACAAAGAAGGCTATTTCAGCTTGGGCAGGGTAGCCAAGGCGTAAGGCATCTGCAGTTTGGCGAAGCTGGCCAGTTAAGGTATTTAACTGGGTATCTATCTGGGCGGCATACCTGATATCCTGCAGTGTATCTATTATATTGTCCAGAGAGGATATGGAATCCCGGTAAGATGTTTCTTCTGTCAGCCAGGGGAAACTCTGCCCAAGTTCCTGCAGGTAGGTCCTGATAAACTCAAAACCTGCCAAAGTTTGGTCTGAAACCAGATTTACCGGGTTGGTATTTCCCGAAGATTCTACCGGTATCAAACCCAGTACCTGGTTTGCCGCCCGGAGTGCCGCACCTGACGCAGCTGTACCGTCCGGCTGAAGCACAGACTGAACTGCATCTACTCCTTTCAGACTTTCCAGACTGGCGGTTAAATCTGCCAGTTCTGCAAGAATTGCAATATTACTCAGGTTCCCACCGTTTTCATCTGCCAGTACCAGTGTGGCAGGCATCATCTCACCTATATTGAAATGTTCCGTCAGTTTGTTAAACCCTATGACGGATTCGGCATCCTGAGGGAGTTCACTTATGGTATCAAATGAAAGCCGCTGATGGGATAGCTGGGTATAGGGTATGAGGAGCAACCCGATGATAACCAGGGCTATCGGCAGGGGGTGCTTGGTAGTAATAGTACCCACCCAATTCCAGAAGCGGAACTTATCTTTGGAAGGTGAGACCGCAAGTTTTTCCGGCCGGGTTGCATTAGTTTTGCTTGGCCAGAATATTTTATCGCCGAATATAGATGCCAGTGCAGGCGTGATGGTAATGGCACTCAGCAGGGTGATAGCAATTGAGACACTTAATGAAGGCCCCATGGTTTGAATCATTTGGTAACGGGCTATAGACATGCCCATAAGGCCTACAATAAGGGCTATGGCACTGGCAGACACAACCGCACCGATACGCCCCAGAGCGGTTTTCAGTGCTTCCCAACGGGTTTGGTTTTTATGCAGTTCTTCCCGGAAACGTGACATAATGAACAGACAATAATCCGTACCTACCCCAAATATCAGCACCACTATAAATACATCCAGCTGTGACCAGATATTTACCCCGGCTTCAGCCATGTATCCAAGTACTCCCCGGCTTACCAGATAGGCAATACCGATAGTTACCAAAGGTACCAGAGAAGCTACCGGTGAACGATAGATGATAAGCAGCAAGACCGAAACCAGGATAATGGTAACTATGGTAGTCAGGTCTATGCTCTCTGCCAGTGCCGCATACAGGTCCTTCATCATGCCGGCTTCACCTGAGACAAATACCTCAAGTCCGTCAGGCATGTTTGTAATCTGAGCGTGGATGCTGGTTATAATATTTTCTGACTGCTGGTCTTGGGCCGATTGAAGCAAGCCGACATCTATTAGCATGGTAGTGTTATCCGGACTGATAAGGCGGCTGGAAAGCTGGGGGTGACTGAAGACCGAATTTATCTCCCCAATACCGGCAGGCGCACTTTCCGAAGACAGCCATAGGCTAAGAGAATGCGCATAATCCATATCATTCTGGTTTAGGGTGGAATGATTGTAGATAATGAGATACAGGCTTGAAACAGAGGCGCTTTCATTCGGGAAATATTGTTTTAAAAGCGCACTTGCTTTAGCGGAATCTGAATCTGCAGGCATGAAGCCGGACTGATCCAGTTTGCTTACTTCCTGCAGGGAAGGGGCGGTAAATGCCATTAAAGCGGCCAGTATCACCCAGAAACTGACCACCAAATATTTAAATTTGATAACCCAGCCGGCAATAGCTTTGAACATGTGCTTATATCCTATCAGTATTTTCAATAGCCGCTGATTTATTTGCAGCGGACTTTTCAAGTATGCAGAAACCGTTTCGTATTACCGATAAATCTTCATTATCTACACCGTCCAGCAATTCGGCTACCTTGCCGGTAGTAAATTGCCACAGGCTTTCATAATGGGCGTTCCCCTTTTCGGTCAGATGACAGATAACAACGCGGCGGTTGTCCGGTGGGGTTTCACGTTCTACAAAGCCTTGTTTGACCAGACGGTCTACAATACCGGTAAGAGTAGCCAGCCCGATGCAAAGTTTTTTGGATATAATCCCCATAGAAAGCGGCCCGTTGAGGTGCAAGAGCAAGAGCACTCGTAGTTGAGGCATGGTAATTTCTGTTTCCAGCAAGCCTTGCGGTATTACCAGTGCTTCAGTATAAAGCTTCTGGATAAGTACCAGAATATCTTTAACCAAGATTGATTTTGCATTTTCAGGGCTATTTTCTGGTGTCATTTATATCCTCTTTATCTATTATGTTTATAGATAATATTACTATCACACATATATTTTATATTACACTAATTATAGTTTTGCCCAAAAGCAGTGTCAATATATATTGGAAGTTAATTTGACTTGTTATACGTATATACATTATTATTTTCGGATTGAACCCGATGAGTATTTTCCGTTACGAAAGGCCAGTATGAATATAGAGGAAATCAGCAAGAATAAAAAAATCATGTTGGATGATATACCATACAACGTGGATGATGTGGATTTTATGAAACCGGGCAAGGGAAGCGCCGTATACCGGATAAAATTCCGCAACCTGATGGATGGCGGCATTCTGGAGCGCACTTTTCATTCCGGTGACAAACTGAAAGAAGCTGATGTATCTACCTATGATATGCAGTATCTTTACCATGAAAATGGCAATTATATATTTATGAATACCGATACTTTTGAACAGCACTTTATGGCCGAAGACCGTATGGGTTCAAGAGGAGTTTTTCTCAAAGACGGCATGGTTGTCCCTGTGCAACTTCTGGGGGATAATCCCATTGAAATTACTTTGCCCAATTTTATTGAGCTGGAAGTAATGGAAACCTCTATGAGTACCGGCAAAGAAACCGTAACCGCCCAGAATAAACCTGCTAAACTTTCAAATGGTATGGAAATAGGTGTGCCCACCTTTATGAAAGCAGGGGATGTAATAAGGGTGGATACCCGCACCGGTGCCTACGTTGAAAGAGTGGGCAACAAGAAGTAACTATAATGTATTCTGATGAGAGGCAGCGGCTGGGAAGACTGGAAGACAACTTAAAAAGCCGTATGCAAATCTTGGGGTTAATACGCAGTTTTTTTAATGAACAGGGGTTTCTGGAAGTGGAGACCCCTGTTTTTGTTCCCTCGGTTGCCCCGGAACGCTATATAAAACCGGTAGAGTGTCAAAACGGTTATCTGTCTACCTCGCCCGAACTGTATATGAAACGCATGCTGGCATCCGGCTATACCAATATCTACCAGATAAGCCGCTGCTTTCGGGATGGCGAAAAAGGCCGTCACCATAATCCTGAATTTAGTATGCTGGAGTGGTACAGGGTCGGGGCAGATTATCTCCAGATGATAAATGATACCGAAAATCTGTTCTACCATATTTCAATGAAGCTGTTTGGCAAGCCCCAAATCCGCTATTTGGGACAGGATATTGACCTGACACCCCCCTGGGAACGCCTAACCGTGCGTGATGCTTTTCTGAATACAGTAGGCTGGGATCCGGTGAATACCGATGATGAGAAGCGTTTTGATGAAGATCTGGTGCTGAAGGTTATACCATCTTTTCAGTCCCATCGTCCTACTGTGCTACTGGATTATCCTGCTAAAATGGCGTCTTTGGCCAGACTCAAGAAAACCAATCCTGAAGTTGCTGAACGGGCAGAGTTTTTCATATCGGGTTTGGAAATGGCAAATGCATATTCTGAGCTGACCAATCCGCTTGAACAATCAGCCCGTTTTGCCGAAGAAAAAAAGCTGATAGAGGCTGAGCAAAACAGGCGGGTGGTTATGCCTGAAAAATTTTTGGAGGCAGTGAAATATCTGCCGGTTTGCACTGGAAATGCGCTTGGGATAGACCGTTTGGTGATGTTTTTCTGCAATACAGACCAGATACAGGACGTAATGCCCTTTACGGCAGATACTGCCTGACATATTTACATAATATTATATTTTTACTAATAAATATACCCCGGCCAAGACCGGGGCTTTTCTTTAGGCTTAAAATTATACTTAGTAGCGGTAGTGGTGTACTTCGGTTATCTGGCTGGCATGTGCACCCTGTGGGGCAGCATAAAGAGGGTGCTGGATAATAGCATGCTGAAGGCAGGTTTCGGTGCAAGTGCCGCAGTAGATGCACTTAAGCGGGTCATATTCTATCTGGTGTTTTTCCGAATCAACAGTGATGGCACGGGCAGGGCAAACTCTGGCACAATCACTGCACATATCACAGCGTTTAGCATCCCAAACAATACTTCCGCGTGAACCTTCAAAAGACTCCCGTTTTTCATAAGGATAACGGCGGGTGGCGGGAGCTGAAAACAAATTTTTTAATACTGTTCCGATCATCCAAGGCATGGCCTTCTCCTAACGCTCCGTACAGGATATACAAGGATCTATAGATAAGGTAATAACAGGCACGTCTGCCAGTTCGCACCCCGGCAGCATAACCAGCAGGGTGGGTATATTGGCAAAAGTGGGGGTGCGTATTTTGCACCTGTCCAGATGGTTTGTGCCATTGGCCTTGATATAATAAGTAAGCTCACCGCGCGGCTGTTCCACCCGGGTAAATATTTCTCCCTCGGGATAGGCATCTGCCTTAACCATTATTTCGCCGGCAGGCATCTGGTGGAGTGCTGCCAGAGTAAGGTCTATGGACTGGTATAGTTCGCGGGTGCGCACCAGAGTACGGGCATAACTGTCACCGGCTGTTTCCACTACCGGCTCAAAACCAAGCTCTTTAAAGGCGGCATAACCGGTGGAACGGACGTCAGAAGGAACACCGCTGCCACGCATGGTAGGACCGCAAGCTCCCAGTGTAACAGCCTGGTCATAAGACAAAATACCCTTGCCGACCGTTCTTTTCTTCAAGGTGGGGTCATTTAGCAGTGTGGGCAGAATGGTCTTATCCATCATCTTTCTGAAATCACCCAGCATAGCTTCTGTCTTTTTGAGCATTTCGGCATCTATGTCACGGCGTACCCCGCCAACCACACAGGCAGAGGTGATAACCCGGTGTCCGGCGGTTATTTCCAGTATATCCAGAATAATCTCACGGGCACGCCAAATTTGCATAAACAGGCTTTCAAAACCAAGTGCATCTGCCAGCAGACCAAGCCAGAGGCTATGGCTGTGCAGGCGGGAAAGCTCTGCCCAGGCAGTACGCAGATACTGCGCCCGCTGGGGAATTTCAATATTTGCCAGTTCTTCTATACCCTGACAGTAACAAAGTGCGTGCTGTATGGAACAGATACCGCAAATACGTTCTACCAGAAATATATTCTGCCTAAGAGTATTTAGCTCACAGGCTTTTTCTACCCCGCGGTGTACATAACCAATAACTGGTGTGACCCCGACTACGGTTTCATCTTCGCATTCAAGTTTAAGTTGTACCGGTTCAGGAAATACCGGATGCTGTGGCCCGAAGGGTATTACTGTTCGTGCCATTTATTCCTCCAAATCACAGCGCCAACAGCGTTTGCCTTCAGTGGAGGCAACTTCACGGTTATAGCCGGCGGTTTCTTCATTTCGCTCTTTGGCTTGCTTAATATCGTATTTAACACTTAAAGGTTTGCTCTTGGGCAAAATACGTTCAAGGAAAGTATCACGTGATACAGGTTCGTGGGCAACAATATTTTCAAACACCCATTTGCCGTCACTGCCCAGATACTTGTCTATGCTTGCAGCCGCTTTTTTGCCTGAAGCTACGGCGTGAATTACAGATGTAGGCCCATTTACGGCATCTCCGCAGGCAAAGACACCCTGCTGAGAAGTGGTCAAAGTATCATCATCAACTTTCAGCACATTATTGCCGTTTATGTTCTCAACCGCCAGACCGAATCTTTTGAATACGTCTGTACCGCCGCTGAAGGCGGCAATGATATTGGATCGGCGTACGCCCTGATTGGCACCCAGTGCCAACAGTGTGGCATCAAATCCCATTTCTTTCAGGCTGCCAAGTGAATTTACAGTTGTACCCAGCTTGAATTCAACTCCAAGTTTGGAGACATTTTCAATCTCGGCATCAAGTATTTGGCGGGGAAGTGTATACTCAGGTATGCCTACCCGCATATATCCGCCAGCCTTTGGCAAAGCTTCAAATACGGTTACCCTATGCCCTTTTTTAGCCAGAAAATAGGCAGTAGCCAGACCTGACGGGCCGGAACCCACAATGGCTACTTTTTTGCCGGTGGGTTTGGCGGTGATACTATCCGTATAATGGGCGTATTCGTAGGCGGCGCGTTTAAGCTGTTTGATACTTATAGATTCTCCGCACTTGCCCTGACGGCAGGCAGATTCGCAGGGAGCCAGACAAACCCGCCCCAGTATTCCGGGGAAAGGCATGGCTTGCTTGATAACAGCCAGAGCCGCGTCATAGTTACCCTCACCACACAGGCGGACATAACGGGATACATCTATGCCTGCCGGACAGGTTTTCTGGCAGGGGGCAGTCAGGCGTTCTACCGGAATCAGTTTGTAATCAGGGGCTTTTATCATATAGCTCGTGGGGGTTTCTTTGGTTACCAGAAAACCGCCGCTGAAATCTATGGCAATTTTACTGAGTTTCAGCTGGTAAAGCTCCTGCATTTCATTTTCAATAAGTGAAGCACACAAGTAGATGTTTGAAATACTGGGAACAGTTTCATTTTTGTCTATCTTGAGCCTGAGGTGTTTCATCCGCAGACCCTTTTCCAGATTATAGTGGTAAATAACCTCAAATTCATTCCCCAGATCTACGCAGGAGGCAGTGCAAAATATTGCCCCTTCGTCATAGAGTTTCTGGGTATGGTCAAGCAGTTCTCCTGCCTTTATATATTCCGCATTTTCTAACATAACTATTCCTTAGTTTCGAAAGTGAGAGCTTTTGCCATTTCAAAATTAGCCCTGATAAAGTTGGTGGGGCAAATATCAAAACATTGCTGGCACTTTTCACATTCCCGGTTGGCTGTTTCAGGTACAAAGGTCACTTCACGTTGAGTACCCCGGCTGATAAAGCACAGGGCGTTGGCTTTTTTAACCTCGGCACAGTATCGGACGCACAAGCCGCAAAGTATACAGAACGAAGCATCATGGCTGAAACGGGCAGTATCCGCCCCATATTCTTCAGCCAAGTCCCGTATGGGTTTTGAAGCAGGGGCTTTAGTAAGCAAAAGTTCTATAAGCACCTTGCGGATATGGCGGATTTTATCGGTACTAGTATTTACTACCAAACCATTTGCCACTGGATAAACGCAGGAAGCCACCACCTTTGAACGTGACCCGGCTACGACTTCCACACTGCATATACGGCATCCGCCGTAAGGCTCCAGTTGCTCATGAAAACAGAGCGAAGGTATATGGATACCGGCTGCGGTGGCCGCCTGAAAAACAGTCTGTCCGCTCTTGGCAATAACTTCCCTGCCATCTATAGTGAGCTTAATTTCTTCCATTATTCTGCCTTCCGGTTTAAAGGAATAGGTTCAGCCGGTACATTTTTTGGAATAGGTTTGCCGGATATTTTAATAACGGCATCAAATTTGGCAGGGCAGGTATCTACACAAGCACCGCATTTGATGCATTTTCCCTGCTCAATCGTATGAATAAGCCCCTTGCCGCCCTTGATGGCGTCAGTGGGGCAGTTTCTGGCACAAATCATACAGGCTTTGCATTTGTCAGGGTCAATATAAAAAGTAAGCAAGGCTTTACAAACACCGGCTTCGCAATGCTTATTTTTAATATGGTCAATATATTCGTGGCGGAAATATTTAAGAGTAGTGAGCAAGGGGTTGGGGGCTTGTTGTCCCAGGGCACACAAACAGGCTTCACTCATTACGCCGCTCAGGTCTTCCAGTGTATCCATGTCAACCATAGTGCCTTTGCCTTCGGTAATACGGGTAAGTATATCTACCAGCTGGCGCAGACCCTCACGGCAGGGTAAGCACTTGCCGCAAGATTCGTCTGATAAAAAGTTTATAAAATAACGGGCGATGTCTACCATGCAGGTTTCTTCGTCCATTATTATCAGCCCGCCTGAGCCTACCATAGAACCCAGCTTGCTTAGTGCATCATAATCAACAGGCGAATCCAGCAGATTTTCCGGTATACATCCGCCTGAAGGCCCGCCTGTCTGGACAGCTTTTATTTTTTTACCGTCACGCAAACCGCCGCCTATTTTAAATATAATGTCCCGAAGAGTAGTCCCCATAGGCACTTCCACCAGTCCGGTATTATTGACCTTGCCAACCAGTGCGAATATCTTGGTGCCTTTGCTGCCCTCTGTGCCGATAGACCTGAACCAGTCTGCCCCTTTATTTATTATGTGGGGTACGTTAGCCCAAGTTTCCACGTTATTCAGGTTTGAAGGTTTATCCCAGAGGCCTTTGATAGCGGTGCGGATATATTTGGGGCGAGGTTCACCAACCCGGCCTTCGATAGCAGTCATTAAAGCGGATGATTCACCGGATACAAAAGCACCGGCGCCCTCATGGACTTTGACTACAAAATCAAAACCTGAGCCGAGTATATTTTTGCCCAGCAAGCCATATTCTTCAGCCTGCCTTAAAGCAGCATACAGATTTTCTACCGCCAAAGGGTATTCAGCCCTAACATATATATAACCTTCTTTAGCACCAATGGCAAAAGCCCCGATAGCCAGACCTTCCAGTACACAATGAGGATTGCCCTCCATTATGGAACGGTCCATGAAAGCACCCGGATCACCTTCGTCACAGTTAACCAGTACATACTTGACCGGGTCTGCGGCATCACGGGTAGTGCGCCATTTTTTACCGGCCGGGAAACCTCCGCCGCCGCGTCCCCGCAAATTGGCTTTGTCTACCTCTTCCAGCACAGATTCAGGAGTCATATGGAAAAGGGTTTTAACCAGAGCGGAATAACCACCACGCTGGATATAATCCTCTATATTTTGGGGGTTTATATGTTCGTTATCACCCAGTACAATACGCTTCTGATATTTATAAAAGGGGATGTCATGGTGGTAGACCAGTTTCTCTCCGGTGGCAGGATCTGCATACAGTAAGCGTTCCACTAATTCACCGGTTTTAATAGTTTTTTCGATAACGTCAGCTGCATCTTCAGGTTTGACATGGAAATAGCAGATATTTTGGGGATATATAACGACTACCGAACCTTTTTCGCAAAAGCCGTGACAGCCGGTTTCTTTGATATCAACCTGATTCTCCAGCCCTTGTTTGGCAAGTTCACTTCGGAAGGCATCTACCAGTTTAACTGAACCCAAAGCCCGGCAACCCGTACCGCAACATACCGTTATGCAGGGACGGCTGGCAGACTGTTTTTTTGCCAGTTTTTCACGCAGTATTTCCAGCTCAGCCGGAGTATTTAGCCTTGGCATTATATGCTCCTAATTAATCGTAGTCTGCCAGTATTTTTTCGGCATCGGCGGTAGGTAGTTTGCCGTGGTAATGACCATCAACCACCACCACCGGTCCCAAAGCACAACAACCCAGACAGTTTACTGTTTCAAGGGAAAATTTCAGGTCAGAAGTAGTTTCACCGGCTTTTATACCCAGTGATTTCTCCAAACGATCCAGTATCTTGGGCGCACCAAACACGTGACAGGCAGTACCCACGCAAACACTTACGTTATGTTTGCCTTTGGGTATTACGCTAAAAAGTTTATAGAAGGTAGCTACATGGTAAACTCTGTTTACGGGCACATTCAGGGTTTGGCTTACTTTATACAAGGCTTCTTTGGGAAGCCAGTTATACTCTTTTTGAATTTTGAGGAGCACCTGAATAAGCATATCGGCTTTATCACGGTAACCATCCAGAATATTATCCAGTTTTGACAGGTCTATAACCTCAGGGGATTTGGATTCACAATTACACATTCTGTTCCTCGCGTTTGGTTTGAGCTTTAGCCTTAGCTTTTTTATCAGCCAGTTTGCCAAGCCCCATAACCACGCCGTCTATAATGGCCTCAGGTCTGGCGGCACAGCCGGGAACATAAACATCCACCGGTATTACTTTATCCACTCCGCCCAGTATATTGGGGCAGTTATGAAAAACGCCGCCGCTGCAACCGCAGGTACCTATAACTATGACTACCTTTGGTTCAGGCATTTGTTCGTACAGATTTCGTAAAACCCGGTAATTACGTTTATTGGCAGGGCCGGTTACCAGAAGGACATCCGAATGCTTGGGGTTACCCATGTTTACAATGCCGAAACGTTCAACATCATAAAGAGGTGTAAGACAGGCCAGTATTTCAATATCACACCCGTTGCAACTGCCGCAATCAAAATGGAGCAGCCAAGGTGATTTTATCTGGGACTTCGTAACAAAATCCACTTAGACCCCTCCCAGCACTGAAAGTCCGATAAGGTTAACCAGTGCCAGACCCAGCCCTAACATCCATGATATTTTCAGCATGGAAGACCAGGTAAGGCGGGCAGTTATATTATCAATCACCAGTACTAAAAACCAGCAGGCAAGTGCCAGTGCAATACCGGGCACAACACCCGGAAGCCACATGAGAGAAATAACACCCAGTACCAGTATAAGTTCGTACATATGGGCAATCTCTATAAGCCCCAAGTGAATACCCGAATATTCGGTGAATACACCCCTGACCAGTTCCTGATGAGCATGCTCCGAAGATGAAATATCAAAAGGAGATTTTCGCATAAGTATAATCAGCACCAAAACAAGGGCGATAAATATTGGCCATAAAGAAGGCAATAAAGGCTGGCTGATTTCAGAAATCATAAAACTACCGTTAGCTATATACAGCCCGATAGCCGTTATAATCAGGATAGGCTCATAAGAAAGTATCTGCAGAAGCTCGCGGTTGGCACCAATCTGGCTATACGGGGAGCGGGTGGCAAAGGCACCCACAACCAGAAACATATCTGCCACGCCCAGTACCAGTACAATAAGTAGAAGATCCTGACCGAGGAAAAACATAACTGTAGCCGCCATGATAAAAAGCAGGTAACCTATAGAACTTACGGCCTGCATACGACCGGTAATCATGCGGCGTTTGGCCAAAAGTTTGATAGTATCGTAAACAGGCTGGAGGAGGGGCGGCCCGAACCTTCCCTGCATTCGGGCAGTCAGTATACGGTCAAAACCGCGAAGCAAACTCCCCAGTACAGGCGGCAAAACCAGAGCTAAAGCAACCAGCAACCATTCGTTCATATCAGCACCACTACCAGCATACTAACAAGTATCAAAAGCCCAACTATCTTAAGCCCGGTATCCAGATTAGGGTTAGCAAACTGGGTATCCAGATACATTGAGCCCAGTTTGATTTTAGTCTCACCATCAGCTACCGAATAAAAACTGTCAGCCGAGGTGCTTACATTTTCACCGCACATATAGGCAGGGCTAAGGTTTTTGGCTTTGGGTTTGAATAAAACAGGTACCAGTATGAGGGCGACTGCCAGCAGGATAAATAACGGCCAAGCGGTAAATAAACCTACAGCACTTCCGAAGAAACCGGTTGAGGTATCTACAACATTCGGATAGAAAGCAGTTACAGCCGGCAAGATGAAATTTTCGTAAAATGGGATAACCGCTAAACTGAATATTCCGGCCAAGGCCAGCAGTACAATCAAAGGGCTGTGATACAAAAATGAAAAACGTTCAAACCTTATTTTCTCAATACCCGGCGTCACACTGAAGAAACGCCCCAGCCATTTTACCCAGAAAACAGTGGTCGCCGCCGAACCTATAACCAAAAGTATGAAAACCAGCGGTGAAATAAACCCTGACATAGCCGAAGTAGCCTCTATGGCAGCCCATTTGCCCAGCAGCATGCCAAAAGGCACCAGCATCATGGAAAGGATACCAGCGACAGTTATACCGGCTATCAGCGGATAGCGGCGTACCAGCCCCTCCATATCTTCAATATCACGGCTGCCCATAGAGTGGTCTATGACGCCCACACACATAAAGAGGAGGGCTTTGG
>NZ_JBAZDW010000009.1:0-37512 GCF_041654235.1 Dehalococcoides sp.
CAAGTTTCTTTACTTGCTTTTCAAGGTCTTTCAAGTCCAGTTCGTTCAAAACTGTAATATCCGCCATTACAATCGGCCCGGCCTTGTTTATATTTTCTATCTCAGAGTAATCACGGGAAACAGCATCATCATAGTTCAAGGGGCGATCAGCCCTTTCGCACAAACGGGAGTAACGGGTAGAGGGTGAGGAAGATATGGCGACCACTATCAGCTTTTCTTTGTAGTAGCTTTTAAGAAATTTATACTCTTCCCATGAATACAGCCCGTCTACTACCACATTGTCGTTTTTCAGGTTTTCATCAATACGACTAAGATTCAGTACCGCATAGGCTTCCATACCGTACTGCTTGCGGAGTGATTCCCTCACCTTGCGTTCATTTTCTTCATTCAGGGGCAAACCCAGCTCGCGGAGTTTTTCATCAGTAACATCTCCGAAGCGTATCCGTATAAAACCGTTTTTACTGAACATACGCGAGGCTTCGGTCTTACCCGCCCCCGGCATGCCCACCAGGGCAACTACCTTCATCTTTGGCTCCTTTGCAAATTATCCAAAACCGGACATATTTATATTAGAGTTATTCCATAACCCGGCGTTTCATACTAAAAAGAGTGGCTATATAAAAAGCCGCCGATACCCCTATAACCGCCAGCAACGAGATTACCACATTTACCCCGCTAAAGTCACCGCTAACCGCTCCCCGAATAAGGCTGACCGCCGGAGTAAGGGGTACGACATTCGAAATAACCTGAACCGCTTCCGGAAAGCTGGATACAGGGAAAAAAGCTCCGCTGAAAAAAGTCATGGGACCGATAAACAAAGTAAAATAATAATTGAAACTGTATATGGAAGGTACTATGGAAGCAAAGAAAATGCCGATACTGGCAAACATAATGCCCTCAAGCACCGCAAATATGGGTGCCAGCAGTGCCCACGGTGAATGGATAATACCGAACAGCGCCGCAACCAGCAGAATAATGCAGGCTGTTATGATGGAACGGGTGGCTCCCCATAAAACCTCACCGGTAACAACATCACTCACATTCATAGGGGTAGCCAGTATGGAATCATAGGTTTTCCGGTAATCCATACGGAAAAAGACGTTATATGTGCACTCAAAAGTAGCACTGGTCATGGCATAACTGGCAATAACACCCGGTATAATAAACTCCATATAGGGCTGGCCGTTTATATCCCCGATAAATGACCCGAAACCAAAACCCAGCGCTACCAGAAGCACTACCGGCTCAATAACAAACCCCGGCGCTATAGACCAGAACAAACGGATAAAAACGTTGTAGTTCCTGAGCCACATATAAAAGGCACGGTAAGTAGGCCAGTTCATTCCACCAGCCCCTTTCCGGTCAGGCGTAAAAATACATCTTCCAGAGTACCTATCCGCTGCCATACATTCCAGCCAAGTGCTTTCAGTTCATCTAGCAGGTTATCTTCACCGCAGCGGAATACCTGTATAATCAAACCGGAATCTTCAAAATCCAGCCCGCGGCGTATGCATTCAGCTGTTATGGTCTCATGCTCACCAGAGCGAACTTCTATCTCAATAAGACACTGGCCTACATGCCTGTCCACCAGCCCTTTGGGGGTATCCATATCCAGTACTTTGCCCTGATGCATTATAGCTATACGGTCACACAACACAGCCGCTTCGTCCATATTCTGGGTGGTGAGTAACTGGGTTATGCCATGGGCTTTAAATTCCTTCAGCTTCTGCCAAACCAGATACTTGGACTGGGGGTCAAGACCCACCGAGGGTTCGTCCAGAATAATAATGCTGGGGTTATTTATAAGCCCCCGGGCCAGCAGCAAACGCCGCCGCATACCGCCTGAAAGGGCTTTTACCTCGGAATTAGCCTTTTGCTCCAGTTTGAAAAGTTTCAGTATGTCAGCTGCTCTCTGGCGGGCATCAGCCGGTTTTATGTCAAAGAAACGGGCAAAGGTAACCAGATTTTCGGTTACCGAAAGTTCAGCGTCCAGATTGTCCAGCTGGGGTATCACCCCGAACATAGCTTTTATCTGCCGCAGATGGTGGGACAGATCAAGTCCCATTACCTCCACCTTTCCCGAATCTGAAGGCGAAAGTGAAGTCAGTATACGCACCAGAGTGGTTTTACCCGCCCCGTTTGGCCCTAAAAGCCCAAAGCATTCCCCCTGCTCTATTTCCAGACTTAGTCCATCCAGAGCAGTGCAGTCTTTGTACCTTTTAACCAGATTGGAAACCTTTATAGCATGAGTATTCATAAAATTACTTAAAATGATACCAGTAACTGTCCTTCTCGGCAATAAAATCAGACAGAAAGCTGTGCTATAATTGGCCGTAAATGAATGCGGAAGAGCTAAAGAGTTTTTTAAAAAACCGCTTGCCACCGGAAATAAACCGGCTTATTCTGCATGCAGCTGAACTTGCCGCCAGCCAAAACCTGCATCTTTATCTTGTGGGCGGGCTGGTACGGGATTTCCTGCTGAATAAAACCCCGAAAGATGCGGACCTGGTGCTTGCAGCCAACGCCATAAAGTTTGGGCAAGGCCTGCTTGAGGGATTTAATTATAAAGCCACCCTTCACCCCCGTTTCAACAACCTTTCGGCAGATATAAACGGCTTCAAACTGGATATTTCCACTGCCCGAAATGAATTTTACCCTGACCCGGGTAAACTGCCTGAGGTACTTGAAGGCGATATTAAGACAGATTTGTTTCGCCGTGACTTCAAAATAAATGCTATGGCCCTAAGCCTGAGCCCCCAAGATTTCGGTTGCCTTGTAGACCCCTACAACGGGCTTACAGACCTTAAACAGCATAAACTTAGCGTACTCCACCCCAAAAGCTTCAGGGATGACCCCAGCCGCATCTGGCGGGCTTTGCGTTATTCAGAGCGCCTTGGCTTCGATATCTCAAGCGAGACCCTGACCCTGCTTCAGCGTGACGCCCAGCTGATACCTTTGATAGGTGCCGACAGGTTGCGGTATGAAATGGAATGCATTTTTAAGGAAGCCAAACCTGAGAATATTTTACTCAAGGCAGAGGAAACAGGTGTTCTGAAA
This sequence comes from Dehalococcoides sp., assembly GCF_041654235.1. Lineage (NCBI taxonomy): Bacteria > Bacillati > Chloroflexota > Dehalococcoidia > Dehalococcoidales > Dehalococcoidaceae > Dehalococcoides > Dehalococcoides sp. The sequence goes on from NZ_JBAZDW010000009.1 coordinate 3,058, forward strand.
AACAGCCTGCCGTTTATAAAGGCTGATAATTGGCCGGCAGACAAATTTGCCGAAGCCAGAAATATGTACGGCGAAAATGTATCTCCCGAAATATACCTCTGCCTGCTTTCGGTACGTCTGGATAAACCTCAGGCAGAAGCCTTGATAACCGGTCTGCACCTGAGCAAGTATATCTCGGCATGCCTGCGGGACTACCAATGCCTAGCTGAACATCTGGCAGAACTGGGCAGGGTTGACCTTAGTCCCAGCCGATTGTACGGCATACTGGTGAAGTGTAAAAAAGAGGCCAGACAGGCATTTTATATTGCTAATGATAACCCGATTATCAGAAAACACCTGATGCTTTTTCAGGAAGAATTATCAGGCATAAAGCCATGTCTAAAAGGAATAGACCTGCTCACACTGGGTTTTGCACCCGGCCCGGATATCAAGGCAGTACTTGCCGAACTGCTCAATCTGAAACTGGACGGAAAGATTCCCAGCCGAACAGACGAAATAGATTATGTAAAACGGAGACAGGCCGATGACCAAGTATAATCTAATGAAAAAGGTTCATAACCTGCTTACTTTCGGCTTTGACAGCCAGCCCCGCCGGTTTATCAGCTGGTTTATTATCAGCCTTATCTGTTTAAATGTGCTGGCGGTTATACTTGGTTCGGTAGATACTATTGGCCGGGATTATCATGACCTGCTCTTCGGCTTTGAGATATTTTCAGTAGCGGTATTCAGTCTGGAGTACATTTTACGGGTTTGGAGCTGTACCGTTGAACCAAAGTATTCCCACCCTTTTACCGGCCGGATACGTTTTGCCGTATCTCCGCTGGCACTGACGGATTTGCTGGCTATACTGCCCTTCTACCTGCCATTCCTTATACACGTAGACCTGCGTTTCTTGAGAACCCTGCGGCTTTTACGGTTATTCCGTTTGGGACATTTGAAACGTTTTAACGAAACCTCCCGCATGATTCTAAACGTGCTCCGCGAACGCAGAGAAGCCCTGATAATATCTTTTGCCATTATCCTGCTGCTTATTATCTTTACTTCCAGCCTGATGTACTTTGTGGAAAACCCTGCCCAGCCGGAAGTGTTTAAAAACATACCTGATTCCATGTGGTGGGCTGTTATGACCATGACTACTGTAGGCTACGGTGATATCTACCCCATTACCGCACTCGGAAAGCTTCTGACCAGTATAATATCCATACTGGGGCTGGCCACTTTTGCATTACCTACCGCCATTTTGTCTGCCGGATTACTGGAAGAATTCCAAAATAAAAAAGAAATTCATGAACATATCTGCCCCACCTGCGGTCAGGAGATACCAAAAACCTGAACCTTGAGGTTAATCTGGCATAAAAATATCTTCACAGACCTTATGGGTATATACTGATTGGGTAAATAAAAAAGTGGAGCTGACATTGCAAATAAAAAAAGACCTGGCATTAACCAATAAACTCCTGTCACAAGGTATGGTTTCCACCCGTGACCCCGAAACCGGTTTTAGATATATAATTTGTGCCAGCTGCCCCAATGACGGCGGAGACGGAACTGTATCCCGCATTGACCGTAAGGACAACGTGGTAGAACGGGTGCTTTTCTGCTGCAGTACCTGCGGGAAAGAGTTTGTGGTAAAACCGGAAGATATTTTTCTTACCTAACCTTAGTCCAAACAGTCTTAGAAACAAAGAGTGGGGAAGTGATATCACTTCCCCACTCTGTTTTATAAAGAAGATTAAGCTAGACTAACTTGAAGCTGGAGGCAGGCGCACCGCATATGGGACAGCGGGCAGGTGCCGCACCCGGCACGGTATTGCCGCAAACCTGACATACATAATAGACCTGGTCTTCAGCCCGGGTACCGGATTTTACTTCTTTCAGTGCCTCATCAAACAAACCGTGGTGGATTTTTTCTACCTTGTTGGCGTGATTAAAGCTAAGCAGTGCCGCTGAGTTTCCTTCAGTTTCGGCTTCTTTTATAAAGGACGGATACATACTGGTAAATTCATAACTCTCACCCTCAACCGCCTCTTCCAGATTGGCAGCTGTATTTCCCACTCCTTTTAAGACGTTAAAGTGGTTTCGGGCATGCACAGTTTCAGCCTCGGCCGCAGCCCTGAATAAACGGGCTACATGGGCAAAACCCTCTTTTTCGGCTTTATCGGCAAAAAAAAGATATTTGCGGTTTGCCTGGCTCTCACCGGCAAAAGCAGATTTCAAATTTTCGGAACTGGACATTAAAAACACCTCCTTGATATTTGTATATCTTTATATAATACCCCGACCGGGTTTTTCAATCCAGCGGCCCTAAAGTGGACACCAGATAGGCCTGATGCCCTTTTTGGCACAGGTTATGGTATATCTTTTCAGCAGTGTTTTTATCTTTAAGCAGGGTGAACAGGGTCGGTCCTGCCCCGGCTAAAGATATCTGGTAAGCCCCTGCTTCCAGAAACTGCCAGCGGTATTTGACCAGTTCGGGGAAAAGCTCAAAAGCTACTTTCTCAAAGGCGTTAAAACAAAGGCTGAGGCTGAGCTTACCCTGACAAATACTTTCCAGCAGCTTGTCACTTATCTCTCCGCTGGTAAAGCTATCCGGGCGCAAATTTCGGTAAAGGGCAGCAGTTTTATCAGCCGGCATATCAAGCGCCGGCACCAGTAAAACCGCCCACATTTGAGTAAGGGTAGGCAGAGGAGTTACTGTTTCTCCCCGCCCTTCCATCATGGCCGTACCGCCCATTATAAAAAACGGCACGTCAGAACCCAGCTCTGCACCTATCTCCATCAAACGCCAGCAGGGATAACCGCACCCCCAAAGCTTGTTAAGTCCTTTCAAAACAGCCGCCGCACACGAACTGTCTCCCCCCAGCCCGGAAACCAGTGGAATACGTTTGGCTATTTTCAGGTTTACCCCTGTGTTCTGCCCGCATCTTTCACTAAACAGTTCCACTGCTTTTGAAACCAGACTAAGGTCAGCCTGCCAGTCCTGGCTGTCTGAACTTATATGTACCGTTTTAGAAGGGCTGAAAGACAGGCGGTCACACAGGCTTAGAGACTGGATAATGCTTCGCAATTCATGGTATCCGTCTTTTCTGCGGTATAGCACTTCCAGACTAAGGTTGACTTTGGCAGGAGCCAGCAATGTCAGCATGGGTTGCCCGCATATTCCAGGCATAACTTTTTCCATTCCTCCATGCTCAAAGTCTCTGCCCGGCGGGCAGGGTCTATACCTGCCCCGTTTAATAGTGACAATATAACCGGTTTGGATATGCCAAGTCCCTGTGCAAGTGCATTAAGCAGTGTTTTGCGGCGGGTACCAAAACCGGCTCTGGCCAGTTTGAAAAAATCAACCTCAGACACCCCTTCCATAATGGTTGTCTGAGGGATAACAATCTTTACTATAGCTGAATCTACTTCCGGAGGGGGATAAAAAGCCCCGCCCGGCACAACAGATACCAGTGAAGGGTTGCCATAAAAACGAACGCTCAGGGTCAAAAGCCCCATATCCCCTGTTTTGGCAACTATGTTTTTGGCTACTTCCTTCTGGACCATGACCACCATTGATTCCGGCTTGAGTTTTGCTTCCAGAAACTGGCGGAATACAGCTGAAGTAATGTAATAAGGCAGGTTGGCTACCAGCTTGTAAGGAACATCTTGACCCAATATCTCTTCAGGGCTGGTTTTAAGTATATCCGAATGGATAAGCCTGAAATTGGGGTAGCCTTTAAATTTTTCGGTCAGAGCATCTATAAGCTTGTCATCCAGCTCTACCGCTATCACCTGTCCGGCTCTTTTCAGGAGTTCTTCAGTCAATGCCCCAAGACCGGGGCCCACTTCAATAACCGTATCGGTCGGTTTCAAATCTGCGGCCGCAAGTATTTTGTTCAGCACACCCTGACTTATCAAAAAATGCTGCCCCAGCCCTTTGCGGGCTTTCAGGGTATAGCCCTCCATCATCTCTTTGGCCTGAGCCATAAGCGAGGGGGCGCTGGCAACTAACAGAGGCACATCTTTTTCCATGTACCCCTATTATAAAGATTTAACGCCCTTTGCTCAATCGTGCTGATAAAAACGGGGGTAATTTGGCTTTTTGCATCTTCTTTTGGGTAGCAGGAATGTTATAAGCTACCCTGTAAAGGCAGAAAGTGCGGGCTTCATCATTGTAAATACCATAACTGGCCTGCGGGTTGCCGTCTCTGGGCTGGCCGACACTGCCGGGATTTATGATAAGATTTGTCTGGCGAAGAGGCTGCATACTCCCTGCCATTAGGGGCATACCGCGGCAGATCCCGTTTTGGCCGGTAGTAAATACATAGGGCATATGGGTATGCCCCACCAGACAATAAGGCGTCCGCATAAGACCGAAATTCTCGGATGCAAGCTGAGGGGTAGTAATATAATCCCACACCGGTCGTTTGAGACTGCCATGTACCAAGCTGAAATCACCCACGATAAGCATTTCGGGCAATACAGCCAGGTAATCAATCATGTCTGAAGACAACTGGCTTCTGGTCCAGGCCAGACAACGGGCGGCTTCCAGTTCAAACAGGGAGTGGTTTATCTTGCCGGCTACTGCCAGGTCATGGTTGCCGGCTACTGCCAAATGTTTGTGGTTCATCAGAATTTCCAGACAGGCTGTCGGGTCAGGGCCGTAATTTATAATATCTCCCAAACACCATATCTCGGTAGCGTCACGTTTATAGGCATCTTCCAGTACGGCATTTAAAGCCTCCAGATTAGCATGTATGTCCGCCATCACCGCATAACGCATCCCTAATGATACCATAAGGGCGTAATTTGTTAAGGGGGCACTGTCCATTTTTGGCTATCTTTATTGAGGACAAAACAAAACAGGCTCCAAAGAAGCCTGTTGTAATATATATCTAACCTTTATTTGTTTAAGCAGGTCTTACGGCCCGCACAAATACAAATACCCCTCTGACTGCTTCCAGTTCCTCCACCTCAAAACCGGCTTCGGTTAGAAGTTTCCGCCATTCCTCCAGAGTATGCACCCACATAATATTGTGCTCAACAGGATAACGGTAAATAGTATTGACTATCAGGGAATAAAATTTGTTTTTGGGCTGGTAAATATCATAAATAGCCACTTTACCACCGGGCTTCAGGGTGCGGAAACATTCTGCCAGTACCTTGCCAAACAATTTGAATTCATGGCTGGCGCTGGAGCAATAAATACGCTCAAACTCCCCATCCTCAAAAGGCAGGTGATAAGCATTACCCCGCACCAGAGTTTTATTGGGGCGTTTAGTGCGGTCATTAAGAGCCATCATCTGAACAGACTGGTCCAGCCCCACAATCCGCTTCGCCTCTATCTTGTTAGCAATATATCCGGTACCGGTGCAAAGGTCTAACACACTAAATTCAGAGGTATCTTCGTTCAGCATACGGTTACGGGCACTTTCAAATGTGCCCAGCATAAACATACGGGTTAAAAATTCGTATACCGGGGCAACTTTTTCAAAAAAACTGGGCGCTACCATTATGTCAACATCCCTATGGCCACCGTAGCAGTTGTGACCGAATATATTATGACCATCAATTTATTGGCCATGGCTACCTTTATGGGGTCATCGTAATAGCGGTGGGCAATCCTGACGGCCATAACTGCCAGAGGAATACCGCCTAAGGCTATGGCAGAGAGTGGCGGCATCACCCCGCTAAAAACAAGCGCCAGTATATAGGCATACAGAACTACCAGTGAAATAATAAACAGATTTTTGGCATTTTTAGGCCCTAACCGATATGTCAGGTTACGTTTTCCGGCTGCCCGGTCTTCTTCGTAATCCGGTATCTCATTGATAAGTATCATGGTCCACATGCATAAACCCGGTATGACACCTATTAGAAGCACATCCCAGCTAACCATGCCGGTGTGGACAAAATAACCCCAAGCGGTTAGAACCGGTCCGTATCCAAGAAGCATCACAAGTTCGCCCAAGCCGTGGTAGGCCAAACGTAGAGGTTTGGCGGAATAGAGTATGGAAATAGTCGCTCCGATAATGGCAATCCACATAACTCCCCAACCCATGTCCAGCGCCATGTAAATGGCACACATCAGGGCAAAGAGATACAGCCCAAAGATAACCATCAGAGACTGGCGGGGTTTTATGAGGCCGCAGGTAAATACCCCGCTCCCTCCGGAGAAAGGGTTTTTGGCATCTATGGGTTTGCAGTCAGTACCATAAACATAATCAAGGGTATCGTTGAACATGGTAAGACCTATCTGGACAGCTGCAGCAGCTGAAAAAGCCACTATAAAATTGGCCACATTAAAGGTACCCTCGGAAAAGGCTAAAGCGCCGGCTATTACCACCGGCATTACACCCTGAGGTAAAAACTTAAGGCGGGCGGCCTGTATCCAGTCCTGAAAACCCGGACGTTCGCTAGTAAGCGCTTTCAAGAACCTTCTTCAAAACCTCTTCAGAAACCTTGGTACCTATTTTACCATTTTCTTTGTGGAAACGGGTAAAATCTTCAAGCAGAAAGAAGTCTGTACGGGCAGTACGGCGTTTGTTGTCATAGCGAAGGGCTTCCAGCACGCCCTCCAGAGGAACATCTGCCGGAATGCGGGTCGGCAATCCCAGCTTCTTGAAAATACGCTCTATTTTGGCGGCCAGTTCAGGTTTCATATAACCCATCTCACAGGAAAGGGCGGCTTCCGCCACCATGCCAATGGCAATGGATTCACCGTGAAGAAGCTGACCGTTTTTAATAATCTCTACCGCATGGCCTATGGTATGCCCAAGCTCCAGCTGGGGATCAAGCTTGCCCTCAAAGGGGTCAATCTTCAGAAGCTCCAGTTTAAGCTCTATGGTATGGCGGGAAATATAGTCTATCACCTTCGGCGAATAATCACCGGCATGTTCTTCTATATAGTCAAAAAAGGTGGATTCCTGACACAAGCCGTGTTTTACAGATTCGGCCAAACCGGCCCGTATCTGGCGTTCGGGCAAAGTACGCAGAAAATCAAAGTCTATAAAAACAAACTCGGGGGCATAATACTGACCGAACAGATTCTTGCCCATTTTGTAATTCACGGCCTGTTTTTGACCAATGGCACTGTCTATCTGGGCAACCATGGTGGTAGGTATATGGAAAAAGCGCAGACCACGGAAAAGGAGAGCTGCGGTAAGGCCCCCCAGATTTCCTACTACCCCACCCCCCAGACAGACAATAACGCTGGACTTGGTAGCCCTGAGGTCAAGGATTTTGGAGCCGATATCTTCCAGCGTAGACAATGTCTTGGAGGCTTCACCGGCAGGGAAAGCCAAAATATGGGTTTCAGCCACGCCGGAAAGCAAGTTCTTGATTTTATCCTTGAGGATATTTTCAAGATTGGAATCGGTAATAATAAAAAACTTGTCCGCATTCAATTCACGGGCATATCCAGGCAGGCTATCCAGTATGCCACTGCCTATATATACGTGACGGGTACGGTTATTGCCAATGTCATAAGCCAGTGTATCCACTTTACCCATTTTAACTCTCCGGCTTATAGGCCACTGTAAGTGTACCCATACCGCCGCTTTGATAGCGGGATTTGATATTTATAAAACCCTGATTCTGCAATATGGCAGTTATCTCAGCGTTGCTGGGCATGGCCAGCACCGAGTTTGCCAGATAACGGGCAGACTTTTTTTCCGTGCCGATTATCCGTGCCATTACGGGCATCAGATTTTTCAAGGCAAAGAGATAAATGCCTCGCATAGGCTGTTTTTCAGGTTTGGTCATATCTTGCAAAACCAGCAGACCACCCGGTTTTAGTGCCTTGAAAATATTAGCCGCAGCCAAATTTTTATTGGCAAAATTACGGAAAGCGAAGCAGGTACCTATAACATCGTACTTGGCGTCTCCGTAGGGTATTTCGGCATCACCCACCCAGAATTTCACACTGCGATCCGCAAAATTTTTCTTGAGGCGGCCTTTGGCCACTTCTACCATTTCAGGAGTAATATCAAAGGCGTCTATATCCACATTTTTCATGTACCGCAGGGTATTGAAGGTAACAAAACCGGTACCGCAAGCAAGATCCAGCATTTTTACCTGCGGCATGTTGCGGGTATAAGTCAGTATCTCCAGAACCATCTCTTTGCCCCAGCGGCGGTGAATACCCATACCCATAATGTCATCGTGCAGGTCATAGTGTTTAGCCTGAAAGCCAAACAACTGGAGCATATAACGCTTGCGGGCCTGAGCCTCTTCAGACTCAAAGCCGGGGTCTTTCACACTTACATTTATACTGCTCATTTTATTCTGATTTCTCCGGTTTAAAGCCCCAGATTACGCAGGCAATACCCAGTGACAAACTCTTGTACTGGCATTTTTCAAAGCCCTTGCTTTCCATCAGTTTAGCAATCTGCCCGTTAGTGGGCATCATCATGGCAGATTTATAAAGCCAGCGGGCAGCTGATTTTTCAGTACCCAAGATGCTGGTGAACAAAGGCAAAACGTACTTCATATAGAATATATACAACCCGCGCATGGGATGGTGTTCGGGTTTGGTAAGGTCCTGAATAATAAACAAACCACCCGGTTTAAGAGCGCGGAAAACGTTCTCGGTAGCCAGCCCTTTGTTGGCAAAGTTGCGGTAAGCAAAACTGGTGGTTATCAGGTCGTATTTATTTTCGCCAAAGGGAACTTCGGCATCACCCTGCCAGAACTTGATACTGCGCCCCTTGAAATATTTTTCATAGCGTTCCTTGGCAACCGCCAGCATATCCGGGCTGATATCAAAGGAATCTATGTCAATATTCTCAAAGTTCCGGGCTGTATTGAAAGTGACAAAACCGGTGCCGCAGGCCAAATCAAGCATTTTGGTGCTGGTACGGCCTTTCATAAACTTGCCGATTATTTTAAGAACGGTCCGCATCCAGAAACGGTGGGCATAAAGCCCGAAGACATCATCGTGGAAATCATAGTTTTTTGCTTGAACTACGAACAAGTCAACCATGTACTGTTTACGTTTATGCGCCTCTTCAGAATCAAATCCGGGGTCCTGGATAGGCGCTTCGGCCAAACTACTCATCAGCTATCACCTTTTGAAGCATTTATTTAAACATATACTATATCTGAAGTCATTGAAACGGAGAGTTAAACAATGACAAAACTCAGCTTTTTTGAGTAAGTGCCAAATAAAAACGCCATATTGATGGCGATTTCAAAGACCAATCATATTCCTCAATGTATTAATTGTCAAGGTTAAACCCCTTCGCAACCCATACGTAAGCCAAACCTGAGAAACCGCCCCGTAAATTTTACAAAATGGCTATTTCCGGCACTGCAGGCATCAGCTAAAAAATGGTATAATCTCTGCATTATGAAGGTTTCTGACATAGGCGAATGCCAGCTGATAGACAGACTGAACATTCTTTTGCACCAAAAGCCTGATGAAAATACCCCTGCCCGTGAAAACCTGATACTGGACATTGGTGATGATGCCGCTGTTTTTCTCCCACAGGGATACCAGCTGGTTACCGTAGACAGCCTGATTGAAAACGTACATTTCAACCGAAGCATGCTTAATTGGGCAGATCTGGGTTACAAAGCTCTGGCTATAAACATGAGCGATATTGCCGCCATGGGCGGGCTCCCCCAGTATGCCGTAGTGAATATTGACCTGCCGCCGGATACTCTGGTTTCCAGCGTAACAGACTGCTATAACGCTATGTACAGTCTGGCTAACAAATACCAGACTGTAATAATAGCCGGGGATACCAACCAGTCTTCTATTATAAATCTGGCTATTACCCTGCTGGGTTCGGCGGAAAACCCGTCCTGCCTGCTTACCAGAAATGCCGCTCAGGCAGGACAAAAAATAGCCGTTACCGGTTATCTGGGCAACGCTGCTGCCGGTTTGGATATGCTTTTAAACCAAACCGAAGTTACAGATGAAAGCCGCCGGATATTTTACCGCTCTTTTTACCGCCCTAAACCGCGTATTAATGAAGCCCGGTTACTGGTCAAAGAGGGCGTCCATTGCTGTATAGATATAAGCGACGGGCTGGTGACTGACCTTGGGCATATACTCAGGCAGAGCCGGGTAAGTGCCAGAATAGAGCTTGATAAACTGCCACTCCATCCCAGCCTGCGCCTCAGTTACCCTTTGCAGGCCCAAAACATGGCACTCTACGGGGGTGAAGATTACGAACTATTATTTACCGCCTCTGCCAAGGTGATAGAGCAAATATCGGTGCAGAGCCATATACCGGTTACTATCATAGGCGAAATTATTCCGGGTAAACCGGAGGAACTAAAACTAGTGGATAAAGATGGGAGGGCCCTTCAGCCGGAAAAGAACGGCTGGGAGCATTTTAAAAAACCGAAATGAACCAACTTGAACTGGTGAGTCACAGTACCCAGCAAACCCAGGATCTGGGAAAGATAATAGGTGAACTGGCATCAGCCGGGGATATTATCTTCCTGGTGGGAAACCTTGGAACAGGCAAAACGAACCTGACCCAAGGATTGGCAAAGGGGCTGGATATTACCGAAAATGCCTTGAGTCCTTCGTTTGTGCTGGCCCGCGAAATGTACGGGCGTCTACCTTTGTACCATATAGATTTATACCGTCTGGACCTGAGTGAAGAGATAGAAGAACTGGGTCTGGAAGACTATTTTTATGGCAGCGGAGTAACTGTGGTAGAGTGGGCTGACAAAGCCAATGAGCTGCTGCCCCCGGAAAATCTGCAGATAGAGATAGCCTATCTGGATGATGATACACGGAAACTGACCCTGTCTGCCTGGGGTATCCGCTATGAAGAGCTGTTAAATGAGATTGCACAGAGGGTAAAGGATGCCGGTTTTAATAGCCATTGATACCGCCACCCCGGATACCGGGCTGGCTATACTTAGAGATAATGAAATAGTTGCCCAGTACAACTGGCTTAGCCACCAGAACCAGACTGTGGAGCTGTTGCCCCGGCTGGACTGGCTGCTTGAGTCAGCAGGGCTTAGCCTTAAAGATGCCACCGCCATTGCGGTTTCCATCGGGCCGGGCAGTTTTAACGGCCTGAGGATAGGCCTCAGCACTGCCAAAAGCCTGGCCTACGCTCTGGATATACCTCTGTGCGGTATCGGCACGCTGGAACTGGCTGCATACCCATATCTGGCAAGCGGGCTTACGGTATGGGCACTGCTGCCTTCGGGACAGCAGGAATATGCCGCCGGAGCTTATACTAAAAACGGAGCAGATTTAAAAGAAGAGATTAAACCCCATATCACCAATCTGGCTGATTTAGCCGCTAAAATAACCGAACCTTGTGTTATCTGCGGGCCGATAAGCCAAAACGTCCAGACCGAACTTAAAACCCTGCTTGGGGACAAAAAAACAGTACTTGCCCCGGCAGATATACGCCCATCAAGGGCAGTATCGCTGGCAAGGCTGGCTAAAAAGAGGATTGAAGACGGCCTTACAGATAATCCTGCCGGTCTGCAGCCGCTTTATCTGCGCCGCCCCCAGATATCCCCCCGAAAACACCCCACTGGACTGCCGCTTTCCCAAAACAAAGCGGTTATCTGGGATATGGACGGAGTGATTGCAGATTCCGCCCCTCTCCATTTCAGGGCATGGCAGACTACTTTTACTGAAATGGGTTACACTTTTTCCGAAGCAGATTTTTACCGCACCTTCGGTTTGCGAAATGATATGATAATTTACTCTGTACTGGGGGAAAAGTCAGAGGCGGATATTATCCACACTCTGGCTGACCGCAAGGAACACCTGTTCCGTGAATATGCCGGACAGGATATAAAAATATTTCCCGGCGTAATGGATTTGCTAAAATCCCTGAAAGCGGCCGGCTACCGGATGGCGATTGCGTCTTCGGCACCGCTGGCTAATATCAAGCTGGTTATGACCAAGCTGGGTATAGGTGACTACTTTCTGGCCACAATCAGCGAAAAGGATGTTACCAAGGGCAAGCCAAATCCGCAGGTATTTTTGCTTTCGGCCGCCAGACTGTGTGCCAGACCGGAGGAGTGTCTGGTTATAGAAGACGCACCCGGCGGGGTGGAAGCGGCTAAAAAAGCCGGCATGAAGTGCCTGGCTGTTACCAACAGCCAGCAACCAGAGACCCTAAAAGAGGCCGATTTGATAGTTGACACCCTCGGCAAAATTGGTGTAGAAGATATAGCCGGTTTTATAGGTTCACCCGGCGCTAAATAAAGGAGAAATATGGAAAGAACACTTTTACTGGTTAAGCCTGACGGCGTTAACCGCGGTCTGTCCGGTGAAATTCTGGGCAGAATGGAAAAACTGGGATTAAAACTAATCGGACTGCGGATGCTCCAGATGGATGCTGTTCTGGCTGACAAACACTATGCCCCCCATCGGGCACGCCCCTTCTTCAAGGATTTAGTCACTTACATCACCTCCGGCCCTATTACAGCCGCTGTTTTTGAGGGCGAAAATGCCGTTGAAAAAATGCGCAAAGCTATGGGTGCTACTGACCCGGCCAAGTCTGAAAAGGGCACTGTACGGGGAGATTTGGGTATAAACATAGAGCAGAATACTGTTCACGGCTCAGACTCAGCTGAAAATGCCAAACATGAAATAAGCCTGTTTTTCAGCGAAAGCGAACTGGTAAACTACGACCGCCGTTAGTTACTGTATAGCAACCAGTTTGGGGGCATTCTCCCAGAGACGGTCCAGCTTGTAGTAACTGCGTATTTCGGGAGTGAATATATGGGCAATCACTCCGCCGAAATCAAGAAGTATCCAGCCTGAATCCGCGTCACCTTCACGGTGGCGCGGGCCTATTTTAAGGGGTTTCAAGGTCTTTTCAACTACATCTGCAATAGCCGAAAGCTGGCGGCCTGAAGCACCGCTCATCAGCACAAAATAATCACAGTAACTAACCAGTTCCCTGACGTCCAGAAGGACTATATCTTCAGCCTGTTTCTCACTGGCCATGCTTACCATCTGCCGGGCAATATCTATTGATTCCAAGTGTATCCTCCCCAAAGATCTGTTTTAAGTATAGCATACAACCCTTTGAGGTCTGTAATACGGGCAAAACAGGCCTGCGGTTTTTTAAATACCGGACATATCTGATATACTTAACCTCTATGGCAGGTTTACTTTTCGGCACCGCCGGCATTCCCTACTCCACCCCCAAACACACCACCCAGAATGGAATTCACAGGGTGGCGGAACTGGGGCTGGACGGCATGGAAATAGAATTTGTCCGCGGGGTATATATGAAAGCCCCGGATACCAACCCGGTCAGAATCCTTTCGGATCTTCTGCGTATAAAACTGTCTGCCCATGCCCCGTACTATCTGAACTTTAATGCAGTTGAAGAAAATAAAGTCAAAATGAGCCAGCATCTGCTTTACCAGTCTGCCAAAATGGCTCACCTCTGCGGGGCAGGGTCACTGGTATTTCACCCCGGTTTTTACCTGACAGACTCGCCTTCTGCCGCCTACGAATCCATACGGGATAATATCCGCCCTGTTGCCAGCCGTCTTCAGGAAGAAGGCTTTGATATAACCCTTCGACCCGAGGTAAGCGGTAAGGTGACCCAGTTCGGAGACCTGAAAGAGACTATGGCACTGTGCAGTGAAATACCCGGCCTATTGCCGACTATAGATTTTTCCCACTATCATGCCCGTACCGGTAAATACAACTCCTATTCAGAGTTCAGCTTTATGTTAAGTACCATGGCTGACTATCTGGGTGAAAACGCAGTTCTAAATATGCATATACACGTTTCGGGCATAGACTACTCTCCCAGAGGGGAAAAACAGCACCTGAATCTGGCTGATTCAGATTTCAATTACAAAGAATTGCTGCTGGCTCTGAGAGACAGGGGCTGTGCAGGGCTGGTAATATGTGAAAGCCCTAATATAGAAGAAGATGCCCTGCTCCTGAAAGAGACCTACTTCTCTCTGGCCTAAAGACGACGCAATCCTTATATGCTATAATTTACTTAATATGTCCCATATTACATGAAATTTTGAGGTACCAAATGAATTCAAATTGGAAACGCAGCACCATTATTTATGTCGTGATGCTGGTGGCTATCATAGCAATCTTTTCGTTTCTGGTGCCGAATGCCCAGAAACCGGAGGAAGTGCCTCTGAGCCAGATAATAACCCTGTCTCAGGAACACAAGATTGCCGAAATTACAGTTGACAGCGAAACCATAGAGGTAACTACCACTGACGGCACAAAACTGTCCACCGTAAAGGAATACATTGCCAGTATTTACGACATTGAAGGTCTGGACCTGACTGATGTCAAGGTAAATATCCAGCCGGCGGGCGGGCTGGACTGGGGCACTATGATTCTTACCTATCTGCCCTTCCTGATATTCGGCGGTCTGCTTATCTTCATCTTCACCCAGGCAAGGGGCGCCAACAATCAGGCTGTTTCATTCGGCCGGTCCAAGGCCAAACTCTTCAATATGGACAAGCCCACCATCACCTTTGCCAATGTGGCCGGGGTAGATGAAGCCAAACAGGAAGTAGGCGAAGTTGTTGAATTCCTGAAATCCCGTGAGAAGTTTCAGGCACTGGGTGCCCGCATTCCCAAGGGTATTTTGCTGATAGGACCTCCCGGTACAGGTAAAACCCTGCTGGCCAAGGCTATTGCCGGAGAGGCAGGCGTACCCTTCTTCTCTATAAGCGGCAGTGAATTTGTAGAAATGTTTGTGGGTGTAGGTGCTTCAAGAGTACGTGATTTGTTTGATCAGGCTAAAAAGAATGCCCCCTGCATTATCTTCATAGACGAAATAGATGCTGTCGGACGCCAGCGCGGCGCAGGCTTGGGCGGCGGACATGACGAACGGGAACAGACCCTTAACCAGATACTGGTGGAGATGGACGGGTTTGATACCGATACCAGTGTAATAGTAGTGGCGGCAACCAACCGTCCTGATATACTTGACCCGGCCCTGCTCCGTCCCGGCCGTTTTGACCGCAGAGTAGTGCTGGACAAGCCGGATATAACCGGACGTGAAGCCATACTAAAAATCCATGCCAAGGGCAAACCTCTGGCAGATACGGTTAACCTGGAAAATTTGGGCAAGCAGACAGTCGGTTTTTCAGGTGCAGATTTGGCAAACCTTCTTAACGAAGCCGCCATACTGGCCGCCCGTAAAAACCGCAAGGTAATTGAAACCGAAGACCTTGAGGAATCTATTGACCGGGTTATTGCAGGGCCTGAACGCAAGAGCCGCCGCATAAGCACCCAGGAAAAAGAAGTAACCGCTTACCACGAAACCGGACACGGGCTGGTACTTCGGTTGGTGCAGGGTGCTGACCCCGTCCACAAGATATCAATTGTGGCCAGAGGCATGACGCTGGGGCATACCCGCCAGTTGCCCACTGAAGACCGCTACCTGATGACCCGTTCCCAGTTCAAGGGCATGATGGCCGGGCTTCTAGCCGGCTATGTTGCAGAAGAACTGACCTTTAAAGAACTCTCCACCGGTGCTTCAGATGACCTGCGACGGGCTACCGATATTGCCCACAAAATGGTCACCAGCTACGGTATGAGTGACAAACTGGGGCCGCGCACCTTTGGCAACAAAGAAGAAATGGTCTTTTTGGGACGCGAAATATCCGAGCAAAAAGATTACGGCGAGAAAATAGCTGACATGATTGACGATGAGGTTCATGGGTTGATTGAAGAAGCCCACCAGAAAGCTAGGAAAATACTGACCGAAAATAAAAACCGTCTGAAGTTCATTGCCGAAAAACTGGTAGAAAAAGAAACTCTGGAAGGGGTTGAGCTGGAAAGCCTGTTTACAGGTGAACTTCCAATAGCTGAATCTACTTAAACCAATATTGCCCTAATCAAAAAGCCACCCCTGAAAAGGTGGCTTTTTTGTTTGCATCTATAAAATTACGTCTATAAAAGAATACCCGCCCGTCAGGCAAAAATGCCTTCCAGCCAATCCCAGATTTCACCCAGGTGGGTTAGGACAAAGATAATCACAATAAGGGCTAGAATACTTCCCAGACAACCCATTAATTTCATCTTGAGTCTCCTTGTCAGTTTTTACGTTCAACTATAAATTCGGCCAGCTGGTAGAGAGATTCGCGGGCAGCCGTTTTAGGCAGCTGTGACAAATTTCGGCAGGCCAAATCAGCATAGCGTTTAGCCTCTTTATAGCTAAGGTCTATGATATCTGATGAATTTATCATCTCAACTGCTTTGGCAACATGAGGGATACGGTCAGTAGCATTAAGCATATCCTTGATGGGGTTATTATCCGGATAACGATCCATCAGGAGCAGGGCCGGCAAAGTAACTGTGCCGTTATTCAGGTCTGAACCTACCGGTTTGCCCATATCCTTGGCATTACCCACAAAATCCAGTATATCATCTACTATCTGGAAACTTAAGCCCAGATTATAGCCGTAAGAACGCATTATCTCTTCGTCAGACGATGAGGCATCCGCCAGTATAGCCCCGCCCTTAGTAGCCATTACAAAAAGGGCAGCCGTCTTGCCAGATATTCTTTCCAGATAGTTTTCATAGCTCTGGTCAGGGTTAAAACTGGCATAAGCCTGTTTAAGCTCTCCGGAGGCAATTATCTGCAGGGTTTGGGAAAACAGGGTGACTATACCCATATTGCCGGTTTCAGCCGCTGTTTCGGCGGCATGGGCAAACAGGAAATCTCCTAAAAGTATAGCCTTCTCCAGCCCCCAGACAGCGTTAACTGTCCGGCGTCCGCGGCGGGTATCAGCCTTGTCAATAGCGTCATCATGCACCAGTGTTGCTATGTGAAGCATTTCGGAAGATGTAGCCAACGGCAATACTTTTTTTATGCCGGCACCGAAGCACATGGCAGACAGCATGGAAAGCGCCGGTCTGAGCACCTTGCCCCCTACTAGAATATAGTCCAGCATTTCCGCCATTTCGGGAAAAGACTTCTTGCGGCTTTCGGATACCAGTTTAAATTCGTCCTCAACCCCTTTGAGGCCTTCGTTTATAGGTGCGTAGATAGAGCTAAGTTTCAACAAAACCATGCCTCCTGGTAAATACTAAAGCCCCATACGGGCAGTCTCTTCTTCCACAACCGAATCTTCCAGCTTCTTGAAAAGCGGCTCCGGCGGGGTCAGTTCCTGCCCGACCACCGGCATTTTAAGTATCCAGCCTTCTTTTTCCAATTCAGACCCGAAACCAAGATAAGTGCTTAGGCGTCCCGAACTCTCCGGCAAGAACGGGTAGAAAGCCACCCGAAGGCCGGAAAGTGCCACCATGGCCACGTATAAACTGCGGGCAGCGGCGGCTTTGTCCACCTTTATTTCTTTCCAGGGGGCCTTTTCATCCAGATAGCGGTTTGCCTCCTGAGCCAGTGCCATAGCCAGTCTTATTGCCTCACGGAAATTACAGTTATACAGGGCTTTATCAGTTTCACAAAGCATAGCGGCAGTTTTTTCAATAAGCGTAAGGGAACGTTCATCCAGCTCGCCGTATTCCGGCACTTTATTGTCATAATTGCGGCAGACCATGGTCAAAACACGCTGAGCCAGATTGCCGTAAGTGGCTACCAGCTCATCATTGTTGCGGCGGACAAATTCCCTCCACGAGAAATCCGTATCCGAACTTTCGGGCATATTGGCCGAAAGCAGATAACGCAATGTGTCCACGCCGTAACGGGAAAGTACATCATCCACCCAGATGGCATTATTGCGGCTCTTGGAAAATTTCTGTGACTCGGTAGTCAGGTATTCGTTTGAAGGCACATCATACGGCAGATTCAGCCCGCCCTTGCCCATCAGCATAGCCGGCCATATAATGGTATGGAACGGGATATTGTCCTTGCCTATAAAGTAATAGCTCTTGGTATCTCCGCCCCAGTACTTCTGCCATGCATTAGGCTGGCCTTTGGAAGCCGCCCATTCTTTACTGGCGGACAGGTAGCCGATGACAGCCTCAAACCAAACATACAGGCGCTTGCCTTCGTAACCCGGCAGGGGTAAAGGCACGCCCCAGTCCAAATCACGGGTAATAGCCCGGTCTTTCAGACCTTCTTTCAAATAACGCAGGGTAAAATTTAATACATTGGTACGCCAGTGGGTTTTGGTCTCCACCCAGCGGATAAGTTCTTCTTCAAATGCCGATAGTTTCAGGAAGAAGTGTTCAGTCTCCCGGAATTCAGGTGGATTGCCGCAGTTTTTACAGCGGAAATTCAAAAGCTCGGCCGCATTTAAGGGTTTGCCGCAGTTGTCACACTGGTCACCGCGGGCACCTTCATATTTGCAGTGGGGGCAAGTCCCCTCCACATAGCGGTCAGGCAAAAAACGGTTGCAGTGTGAGCAAAACGGCTGGCAAACCGTATTTTTATAAATATAACCTTTTTCGTACAAGCTAAGGAACATTTCCTGAGCGGTTCGGGCATGGTTGGCAGTGGCAGTTGAAGTATAAAAATCCCAGCTTATGCCCAGCTTCGGCCACGAGGCCATAAACCGCTGGTGGTAACGCTCAGCCACTTCGGCCGCAGTGATGCCTTCCTGTTCCGCCCTGATGGTAATGGGAGTACCGTGCATATCCGAACCGGATACCATAAGCACTTCGTCACCACGGGTGCGGTGATAACGGGCAAAAATATCTGCCGGCAGATAAGCGCCGGCAACATGCCCCAGATGCAACTGGCTGTTGGCGTAAGGCCAAGCCACACCAATAAATATTCGTTCGCTCATTTATATCCTCAGGGCAGAAAGGTTAGAATTCTCTCGCCTTTTTCTTCTTTGTAGCTGGCATACCCTTTCTTCAGGGCACATTCCACGCAATAATGAACGGTAGTTCCTTTATCTACTTCTTTGCCGTTTTCTTCATCTACCGCCAGATAACGTTCAGGATAGGGAACAGTATTGTTGCAACCGGTGCAAACTACCTCTCCCAGTGAAATACATCCTCTCCTCATGAAACACCTCGCAAATTTTACCTATTATAAGGCCTTGTCAATTTTAAGCCAAGCCCGATAGATTTCTTTTTTAGAAAGCCCGTTTTTTTGGCTAACTAGAGCCACAGCTTCTTTGGCTGACTTGCCCTGTTTTTTTAATAGCCCAAGTTCACTTATTATATCACCTGTCAGTTCGGGCTTAGCCGGAATTTGCCTGTTACCCTCCACCACCAGCACAAATTCACCCCTTGGCTGGCTAAAATGGCTGATAGATTGGCTAATACTGCCACGAAATATTTCTTCGTATATTTTGGTAAGTTCACGGCAGACAGATATCTGGCGGTCTCCCAGTACTTCTTTTATGTCAAGTAAACAACCCTGCAAACGGTGGGGCGCTTCCAGTATCACAATGCTTGCCCCAAGCATCTCTACCTCAGAAAGGGCTTTCCTGCGTTCGCTTTTCTGGCGCGGCAAAAAACCCAGATAGCTGAAACTGCCGGAATCCAGCCCGGATACCGCCACCGCCGTTATCACCGCCGAAGCCCCCGGTACAGGCACAACCTTTATGCCGTTTTCGTGGGCGGCTTTGATAAGCTCATAACCGGGGTCTGAAATACCGGGCATGCCGGCATCAGAGACCAAAGCCACATCCCCTTCCCTTAGAACCTCTAGTATATAATCCAGCTTTGAAAGGCGGTTATGCTCAAAATAACTGGTCAGGGGCGTTTTTATATTATGGGCAGAAAGCAGTTTACGGGTGTGGCGGGTATCCTCAGCCGCAATCAGCTTTACTTCGGAAAGCAACCGAAGCGCCCGGAGGGTGATATCCTCCAGGTTGCCGATGGGTGTTGCTACTACATATAAAGCCATAACCTTATTATTGTAGCAGAATAAGCCCAAAGGCTAAACTGGCTGCCAAGTTCAAACCCACCCAATTAGTAATAATACCAAATATTTCGGTATACGGCATCAAGCATCACTCCCCTAAAAAGCAACTGACAAACAAAACCCGTCACAGATTACTATCTACTTTTCAACCTGACTCAGGGTTATAATAGAAATGAATATCTTGCCTTGACTTGACTTTGCCGGCTCTGATATAGTTCATGTTTAATAGTAAGGAGAGCTGAGATGACAGTACCAGAATTTAAAACCCTCAGGCGTACCTACGGCTTTGACGAGGTAGCCATTGTCCCCGGCGGGTTAACAGTTAACCCCGAACAGGTAGAAGTTGATTTTAAAATCGGCGACATTAACTTCTCTATTCCGTTTATTGCTTCTGCCATGGACGCCGTAACCAATGTGGATACCGCTGTTGCCATGAGCAAAATGGGCGGCTTGTCCGTCTTGCATCTGGAGGGTATTTATACCCGTTATGAAAATCCTCAGGAAATTCTGGACCAGATTATATCCAAGCCCATTGATGAAGTAACTTCCTTCATGCAGAAGGTTTATACTGCCGAGCCTATTAAGGAACACCTGATTTCCAAGCGGGTAAGCGAAATAAAGGCCAAAGGTGGCATCTGTGCCGTTTCCCTGATGCCTGCCAATGCCAAAAAGCTGGCCCCCGTAGCAGTTGAGGCCGGAGCGGATATTATATCTGTAGCCTCCACTGTTACTTCAGCCCGCCACGTCTCCAAGAGCAGCCACGGGCTGGTTTTTGAAGAATTTGTAAAGATGATTAAAGTCCCGGTACTGGTAGGCAACTGCGTCAGCTATCAGGCCTGCCTTGAGCTTATGCGTACCGGCGTTCACGGCGTAATAATAGGCGTTGGCCCGGGTGCCGCCTGCACTTCACGTGAGGTTTTGGGCATTGGCGTTCCCCAGATTACCGCCAGCATGGATTGTGCCGCCGCCCGCGAAACTTACTATAAAGAAACCGGCCGTTATGTGCCTATCATTACCGATGGCGGCTTCAAAAAAGGCGGTGATGTCTGCAAGGCTATCTGTGCCGGTGCTGATGCCGTCATGCTGGGTTCACCGTTTGCCAAGGCTACCGAAGCCCCCGGACGGGGTTACCACTGGGGCATGTCTCACCCTCACCCCTCACTACCCAGAGG
The DNA here is from genome assembly GCF_041654235.1 of Dehalococcoides sp. Lineage (NCBI taxonomy): Bacteria > Bacillati > Chloroflexota > Dehalococcoidia > Dehalococcoidales > Dehalococcoidaceae > Dehalococcoides > Dehalococcoides sp. Next base: position 23,990 of record NZ_JBAZDW010000009.1, read on the forward strand.
TACCCGTATCAAGGTGGGCACTACCGGGAGCTTGGAACAGATTCTGTTCGGCCCCACTTCCGTTACTGACGGAACCCAAAACCTGGTGGGCGCCCTCAAGACATCTATGGGTGTCTGCGGTGCTTCCAATATCCGCGAAATGCAGCAGGTTGAAATGGTTATTGCTCCGGCTATTACCACCGAGGGTAAAAGCTACCAGCTCTCCAAGTGTCAGTAAAAATATTCTGTATAAAACAAAAAGGCCGGTTAAAACCGGCCTTTTTTATTAGCTCAAACCCAACCTTAAAACAGGGCGCTATTCTTCATCATCTTCGTCAGGTTCTTCGGGCTCTTCAGGGGAGACTGATTCGGAAGCAGGCATTTTTATGGAAGGCACAATGGCGCTCATATGTCCGCGCTTGCGTTTGGCCGCCCACTCTGCCCCGTCTATAATGGTGCGAAGCCCGCTTAAGCCTTCACTGCCATTTGTCAGTACGCCATCTATACCCAAAGCCCAGAGTGCCTGAAGCTCCGGCAAACTGATATTTGCACTTACCCTGACCAAAAAGGGTTTTGACAGGATATCTGCAAAACGCTGGTAGAGCATAATCTTCCGCCAGCTGAGAGACAAAGCATCCGGCTGGCCGTCTACAATAACCGCCCCCACTGACAGACAATCCGCCGCCCTTATCATAAAATCAGTCAGATTATTTTCCAGCATGATTATTTTACCGGTCTTTTCAAGAGCGGTTAAAGGCGATACCTCAGCATCAGGGCTGAAAACCACAAAATCAGCACCGGCCTTGGCCATCTTTTCAGCTTCATCGGCTTTATCACCCAGCATTACGCCCCAGACGGTATCTCCCAGTAAACCGGCGGCTTCTTTCAGTTTTTTGGCACCGGTTTTGCCGGTGGAAAGAAGTACTATATCTGCCCCGCCAAATACTTCTTTGGCAGTCAAATCTTCAATGCCCAGTTCCACCGCCAGCAACATTTTGGGCTGGGGAGCAGAGGCAACTGCATTAAAACCCATAGGGCGCACATAGCCCTTGGATACGTTCTTAAGCCTGTCTATAAATTTGCTCATTCTAGCTTCATACCTCATCAAAAATGAATGGAGCCAGCGAGAGGATTCGAACCTCCGACCGGCGGTTTACGAAACCGCTGCTCTACCTCTGAGCCACGCTGGCGCAGGCAATAGTATAGCATAACGGATATTTCCGTCACTACCAAGAGCAGTTTCGCAGAGCCTTTTTAAACCTGAATATTAGACACTGATAAGAAGCTTGCCGTCCGCTTGACTGGTCAGCAAACGCCTTAGCTCGTGCTTATGCTGGGCAGGTCCGGAAAGAACCTTGCCGTTATAATCAAAAGTAGAGTGGTTTACACTGCAGCAGCGGAGTTTGGCTTCACCCTGCATGGGGTCAATTTTGCGTCCGCCATGGGGACAGGCATTTTCGTAGGCATAAAGATTGTTATCTTGACCGCGGACTACCAGCACCGGTTTTGCAAGCCCCTTACCCGCCATGTAACCTGCCCCGCCCTTTTCAGACAGCGCCGGCACTTTGGCTAAATCAAGAGCAATCTGGCTATCCATTAAACTCCAGACATCATCAGCTAAAGGCGAGGTATCACACATACCCATTATAGCTTTAAAAATATTCACCAAATCCTCCCTGTTTTTACTTGAAAATTTGCCTTTTGATTACAAAAGTATAGCACAAAGACTAAACCTTATTAACAGGTGAGTGCAGTAATAATATTGCGATTATGTTTGCCCCAAAGGGGCATAAATAGTAGAATATAGCCGAATAGGACAGGGCGGAAAGCGCCCTCAGGGGAGATTAGATATGGAAACCGGTACTTTCAAAGTAAAATCTGGCCTGGCCCAAATGCTGAAGGGCGGGGTAATTATGGATGTAACTACCCCCGAACAGGCTAAAATAGCAGAAGAAGCAGGTGCCTGTGCCGTTATGGCACTGGAACGCGTACCTTCGGATATCAGAGCGGCCGGCGGGGTAGCCCGCATGGCAGACCCCACTATTATAGAGCAGATTATGAAAGTAGTCAGCATACCCGTTATGGCCAAGTGCCGTATCGGTCATTTTGTGGAAGCCCAAATACTGGAATCCATGGGGGTGGACTATATTGACGAGTCCGAAGTGCTTACCCCGGCTGACGAAAATTTCCACGTCTGGAAACATGACTTTAAAGTCCCCTTCGTCTGCGGCTGCCGTGATCTGGGCGAAGCCCTAAGGCGGATTGGCGAGGGTGCGGCTATGATACGCACCAAAGGCGAAGCCGGTACCGGCAACATTGTGGAAGCGGTAAGGCATATGCGTTCCGTTATGGGCTCTGTCAGAAGGGTACAGTCCATGTCACCTGACGAATTGTCCGCTTATGCCAAAGAGATAAATGCACCTCTGGAACTGGTGCTTGAACTTCATAAGACCAGCAAACTGCCGGTAGTGAACTTTGCCGCCGGCGGAGTAGCTACCCCGGCCGATGCGGCCTTGATGATGCAACTGGGGGCTGACGGGGTATTTGTGGGCTCAGGTATATTTAAATCATCAAACCCCTCGGCCATGGCCAAAGCAGTAGTAAAGGCTGTGACCCACTATAAAGATGCCCAAATACTGGCTGAGATATCCAAGGGTCTGGGTGATGCCATGCCCGGTCTGGATATTAAACAGATAGATCCCGATAAACTTATTTCCCAGCGGGGTTGGTAAAAAGTGCATAGAATAGAAGTCTCCCTGAAACCGGAGTGGCCGGATCCCAAAGGTAACGGTGTTTGCCATGATATACAAGACCTTGGTATAACCTCAGTTTCCGAAGTAAGAGTGATAGATGTTTACTGGCTGGAGGGAAACCTTTCAGACAGTGAAGTGCTGACCATATCCGGGGAGCTTCTTTCAGACCAAATAATCCAAACCTTTAAATACGATGCCAACTGTCCGCTAGCCGAAGCTGACGGGTTTTCGGCTATAGAAGTTACCTATAACGCCGGAGTGACCGACCCGGTGCAGGAAACCATACTCAAAGCCATTTCGGATTTGGGTATAAAAGGCATAACTGCCGCCCGAACAGCCAAACGCTACCTGCTTAAGGGCGAGATTTCGGCTGATGAACTGAAAACCATCGGCAACAAGCTACTTATAAACCCCATTGTCCAGCACGTGGTTACCAGCAGTTCAAATCCCTTCCCTCCCAACCCGGAGTATACGTTTAAACTTAAGAAAATTGACCTGCTGGCCGAAAAACTGAAGGATAACATGGCGTCACTGGGCAAAGAATACAGCTTAAGCCATCAGGAGCTTTCCGTTATCTATGAGCATTACCTGAAACTGGGACGGGCACCCACTGATGCTGAGCTGGAAACTCTGGCCCAAACCTGGAGCGAACACTGCTGCCATAAAACCTTTAAAGCCATGCTGGATTACGACGGCCAGATTATAAATAACCTGCTTAAGCAGACTATAGCCAAAGCCACCGCCGAGCTTAACAAGCCCTGGTGTTTATCTGTTTTTGTAGATAACTCCGGGGTGATAGAGTTTGATGACGAATGGGGGGTCTGCTTCAAAGCTGAAACCCATAACCACCCTTCAGCGGTTGAGCCTTACGGCGGTGCCGCTACCGGAATTGGCGGGGTAATCCGTGACATACTGGGTACCGGACTTGCCGCCAAACCTATCGCTAATACAGATGTATTCTGTTTCGGCCCGCCGGATTTGGCCGAAGACAAACTGCCTCCGGGGGTACTCCATCCCCGCCGCGTTTTCAAAGGGGTACGTTCAGGTGTGGCAGATTACGGCAACCGCATGGGTATACCCACTGTTAACGGAGCGGTGCTCTTTGATGAACGCTACACCGCTAACCCGCTGGTTTACTGCGGAACCATAGGCCTTATACCTAAGAAATATGCCCTGCCGGGCAAACAGTCCGCCGGTGATCTGGTGGTACTGATTGGCGGACGTACCGGCCGTGACGGCATCCATGGGGTTACCTTTGCCTCCGGTGAACTGAATGACCGCTCAACCGAGCTGTCTTTTACGGCTGTCCAGATAGGCAACGCCATTGTAGAAAAACGGATGCTGGACACTTTGCTTCAAGCCCGCGACCGTGAGCTGTTTGTCCGCATTACGGACTGCGGCGGCGGGGGCTTAAGCTCTGCGGTAGGCGAAATGGCCGAATCTACCGGAGTAAAAATCTATCTGGATAAAGTCCCCTTGAAATACTCCGGCCTGACCTACTCTGAAATATGGATATCTGAAAGCCAGGAACGCATGCTTCTGGCTGTAAATAAAGAAAAACTCGGGGAAATTTTAGCCCTGTTTGAAAGCGAAGGGGTAGAGGCTTCGGTTATAGGTGAATTTACATCCGACCGCCACCTTAAACTTTTCTATCAGGACCATCAAGTGGCCGACCTTCAAATGAACTTCCTGCATAACGGGCGACCTCAACTGGAACTAAGGGCAACTCACCATAAAACCCGCCACCCCGAAGCAGATTTTGACTGCCCGAAAGATTTTGAAACTGAACTTAAAAACATACTTTCCCACTGGAATGTATGTAGCCGTGAGTGGATAATCCGCCAGTATGACCATGAGGTTCAGGGCGGAAGCGTCCTGAAAGCCATGGTGGGGGCTGAAAATGACGGACCGGGTGACGCCGCCGTTATCCGCCCGGTACTTGGCTCAAAGAAAGCGGTGGTAATTTCAAACGGTATTAACCCCAGCTATGCTGATGTAGACGCCTACAATATGGCCGCTTCAGCCATAGACGAAGCCTTACGGCAGATTATTGCTGTGGGCGGCAATCTGGAACGGGTAGCCCTGCTGGATAACTTCAGCTGGGGCAACGCCAGCCGCCCCGAAAGCTTGGGGGATCTGGTGCGTGCCTGCCAGGCCTGCCATGACCTGTCTCTGGTTTTTGGAACACCCTTTATTTCAGGCAAAGACAGCCTTAACAACGAATTCCGTTATGAAGATAAACTGATTACCATTCCCCATACCTTGCTTATTTCAGCCATAGGGGTAATGGAAGATGGCGACAAGGCCATAAGTATGGATTTTAAAAAAGCCGGAAACCTTATTTATATTGTGGGTAAAACTGCCGAAGAACTGGGCGGTTCGCATTACTTCAAGAACCACAGCTTCATTGGCAACCGCGCCCCCGCAGTCAATGCCAAGCGTGCCAAAGAAAACATGCAAGCTCTGTCTTGCGCTACCGCCGGAGGGCTGGTTGCCGCCTGCCATGACCTGTCCGAAGGGGGACTGGGAGTGACCGCAGCCGAAATGGCCTTCAGCGGCAAGCTGGGTGCGCACATCCGTCTGGCAGACGTTCCTCTGGCTGAAAAGATAGAACGGGAAGATTACATCCTCTTCTCAGAGTCCAACAGCCGTTTTCTGGTAGAGGTTGCCCCCAAACATCAAGCTGAATTTGAAAAGCTAATGTCAGGGTGTGATTTCGGGCTGGTTGGTGAGGTTATGTCTGAACCAAGCTTGGAAATAACCGGACGAGATGGCAAAGAAATTCTTTTAAACACCCCGGTTAGTGAACTGAAAGAGGTCTGGCAAAGGCCGATGCGTTGGTAGGTAAGAATGAGTAAAGTAAAAACCCTGATACTTCGCACACCCGGTACTAACTGTGATGTTGAGACATCTTATGCTTTTGAACTGGCGGGCTCTGAAACTGAGCTGGTGCATATAAATAGACTATTGGCCAAACCCTCGCTTTTATCCGAATTTCAGATAATGGCATTCCCCGGCGGCTTCGGTTACGGTGATGATCTGGGAGCAGGACGGGTACTGGCTAATGAAGTACGCCTGAAACTGGGTGAAAAAATAAGCCGTTTTCACGAAAGCGGCGGGCTTATTATCGGTATCTGCAACGGCTTTCAGGCACTGGTAAAAACCGGCATACTGCCGGGCCCTATAAAAGACGGCCAAAAAATAACCCTTACAGACAACAACTCCGGCCGCTTTGAATGCCGCTGGACTTACCTTTCGGTAAACCCCTTTTCCACCTGCGTATTTACCCAAGGCCTAGACCGGCTGTATTTGCCGGTAGCCCACGGCGAAGGCAAACTGCTTGGCAGCCCGGAGGTAATAAATAAACTGAATTCAGCAGTTTATTACACCGACAAAGACGGTAAACGCAACGCCCCCTACCCGGCAAACCCGGCCGGTACCCTGATGGATATTGCCGGCATTGCAGACGAAAGCGGGCGGATATTTGCCCTGATGCCACACCCTGAGCGGTTTGTACGGGGCAGTCAGCACCCGCGCTGGACAGGGGAAGGTCTGAAAAAAGAAGGCGACGGGCTGAAAATATTTACCAATGCCGTAAAATGGGCGCGCGAAGTTTGAAGCTACGAAATATAGCCGTTGTATTTGGTTTTTGTATTAAATATATTACATTAAGCGTAGCTTTTAGCCGTCCCTTCACCGAAAACGGTGTTGCTGGCTAATTAGGCTTGTGTTATACTTCTGTGTTATCATCATGTAAATATAGCTATTAAATGGTTTTTAACTAACTAGGAGGGGATAGAGCTTGCCAACTACAAACATTAAAGAGCTTCTGGAAGCCGGGGCACATTTTGGTCACCAGACCAGCCGCTGGCATCCGCGGATGAAGAAATATATCTTCACCAAACGCAACGGTATTCACATTATTGACCTTGAAAAGACCGTAGTCATGCTGGACAAAGCCTGCAATTACATTAACCAGGTTGTCAGTGATGGCGGTAAGGTTCTTTTTGTTGGTACCAAAAAACAGGCCCAGGAAATTTTGGCTGAAGAAGCCAAGAGATGCGGCATGTATTTTATCAATCAGCGCTGGACAGGTGGTATTTTAACCAATTTCCACTCCATTCAGTCACGGATTGATTATCTGGTACGGCTGGAAGACCAGCAGGCCAGGGGTGATTTTAGCCGTTTGCCCAAAAAAGAAGCTCAGAAACTGGGTGAGGAAATTGCCCGTCTGAACCGCACTATGGGCGGCTTCAAGGAAATGACCCGCCTGCCGGATGTCATCTTTGTAGTAGACCCTATCAAGGAAAAGATTGCCATGGCTGAAGCCAAACGCATGGGTGTTCCTCTGGTAGCTATGGTTGATACCAACTGCAACCCTGACGAAGTTGACTATCCCGTTCCTTCTAACGATGATGCTATGCGGGCTATCAAACTGATTTGCTCTAAAATGGCTGATGCCGTGATAGAAGCCCAGAATGCCATGAAGGTTACCGAAGTTGAAACCACCGGTGAAGCTCAGGCCGAAACTGCCGGTTAAATAATAAACACTGGAGTTAATAAATTGGCTATCAATGCTGAACAGATAAAAGAACTCCGCGAGAAATGCGGCGCAGGTGTTATGGAATGCCGCAACGCTCTGGTGGATGCAAATGGCAATGTTGAAAAAGCCCAGGAGATTCTCCGGGAGAAAGGCCTGGTAAAAGCCGCCAAGAAGGCTGAACGCGAAACTGTCCAGGGTATAGTGGAATCCTATATACACACCCAGGGACGGATTGGTGCACTGGTTGAGCTTAACTGCGAAACCGACTTCGTTGCCCGCACTGACGCCTTTAAGGAACTGGCCCACAATCTGGCCATGCAGGTAGCGGCTATGTGCCCGCTTTACCTGTCTGAAGAAGACCGCCCGGCCGAATGTGAAGTTGAAGCTGAAAACGCTTGCCTGCTGCTTCAGCCTTACATCAAAGACCCCTCCAAAACTATCAACGGTCTCATTATTGAAACTGTTGCCAAGGTTGGAGAAAATATCCGCCTGAAGCGGTTTGCCCGATTTGAGCTTGGAGGCTAGTACCGGTATTTTTTATGGCTGAAATAAAATATAAACGTATCCTGTTAAAACTCAGTGGAGAGGCTTTCAAAGGAGCCACCGGATACGGTATTGATATCCCTACCGTAAGAAACATTGCCCAAGAGATTAAGCATATCTGCCTTATGGGCGTTGAAGTGGCTATTGTGGTAGGGGGCGGCAATATTTGGCGGGGGGCAACCGCTGCCAAAGAAGGAATTGACCGGGTTTCAGCTGATTATGCAGGTATGCTGGCCACCATTATAAATGCCATTACCCTGCAGGACGCCTTGGAACGTGAGGGTATCGTAACCCGCACCCAATCCGCTCTTTCCGTCCAGCAGGTAGCCGAACCATATATCCGCCGGCGGGCTGTCCGACATCTGGAAAAAGGACGGGTAGTCATATTTGCCGGAGGCACCGGCAATCCTTACATGACCACCGACACGGCTGCCGCTTTACGTGCCATAGAAATAGAAGCCAGTGTGCTTCTTATGGCCAAAAATAAAGTGGACGGGGTTTACACCGCTGACCCTCAGAAACACCCCGAAGCCACCCTTTTCCAGCACCTTACTTATATGGAAGCTATAAACAAGCGCCTCCAGGTTATGGATGCAACGGCCCTTTCACTTTGTCTGGATAATAAATTGCCGATTATTGTGTTTGACCTTCAGTCCTCCGAAAGCCTGGTGAGCGCCATATCCGGTCAGCCGATAGGTACATTAATATCCAGCGAGAGTTAAAATGATAAACGAAATTTTACAAAAATCTGAAAAAAAGATGTCTGCTTCACTTGATGTTCTTCTACAGGAACTGTCAGGTATCCGTACCGGGCGTTCATCACCGGCCTTGGTTGAGCATATCCGGGTAGAATACGCAGGCGTACCCACTCCCATCAATCATCTGGCTAATATATCTGCCCCTGATCCCCGTTATATTACTATCCAACCTTGGGACAGAAGCTGCCTTTCGGCCATTGAGAAAGCTATTATGAAATCTGATTTGGGTCTTATGCCCAATAATGACGGCAATATTATCCGTCTGAATATCCCCCCCCTGTCTGAAGAACGCCGCCAGGAAATGATTAAAATAGTCAACAAGCGGCTGGAAGAAGACAAAATAGCCATGAGAAATGTCCGCCGTGATGCTATGGATGAAATGAAGAAACTGGAAAAGGCCAAGGAAATCTCCCAGGACGACCTGAAACGCGGCTCTGACCAGCTCCAGAAGATTACGGATAACTTTATTGCCAAGGCTGACAAGCTTGGGGCAGATAAAGAAGCTGAACTGAGGCAAGTTTAGCCCCTCATTCCCCGGCAAACTCTGGATAGTCCGGCAACCTCCTGTTGCGGTAGAGGTTTTTATCTTGGACACAACAGCTACAATAAATAATACTCCCCCTGACCACATAGCCATAATAATGGATGGAAACGGCCGCTGGGCAGAACGCCGCGGCCTTAGCCGTTTAGAAGGGCACAAAGCCGGTCTGGAAAACGCCAGACGGGTTATCCGCCACCTGAGTTCGCTGGGGGTCAAATATGTCACCCTCTACAGTTTTTCCACTGAAAACTGGAAACGCCCCGATGCTGAAATAAAAGGGCTTTTCGGTCTGATAAATGATGTTATGTCATCTTATATCCCGGAGCTTGCGGGAAATAACATCCGTTTGCGGCATCTGGGACATCTGGATAAACTGCCCGCTATGCTCAAGCATAAACTGGAGAGTTTACTCTCCGAAACCAGCCAAAATACCGGCCTGACCCTCTCGCTGGCTTTTGACTACGGCGGGCGTGATGAAATTATTCAGGCGGTAAAAAAGCTGGTTAAAGACGGGATAGAACCTGATAAAATAAGCGAAGAGCTTTTTGCTGGATACCTGTTTACCACAGGCATACCTGAAGCAGGCCTGATTATCCGCACCGGCGGCGAAATACGGCTTTCCAATTTTCTCCTGTGGCAATCTGCCTACAGCGAGCTGTATTTTTCGGAAGTAATGTGGCCAGACTTTGGCGAGAAAGAAATTGACCGGGCTATCTCTGCTTTTAACCAGAGGCAGAGACGATTCGGTGGTTTATAATTTATGTTAAAAAAACGCATCTTAAGCGGGTGCCTGCTGGCTCTGATTTCACTGGTGGTTATCTGGGTTGACCAACCCATAGCCTGGCTGACACTGGCTATGGCGGTAGTAGTAGCCCTGGCTTTAAACGAATTTTACAATGCAGTTACCGTATACCTTAAATCCCAGCCCTTTAAGGCACTGGGAATTTTCTGGGGTATGCTTATTGTAATCAGCCCCCATCTGCAGATAGAAAGCATTTTGCCGTTTCTGCTGGGCTCTTTCAGCCTGACTTCACTTATCTACCTGCTTACCCTGAAAGACCGTACAGACGCCTTTCCCCGCTGGGCTTGGACACTATCCGGGGTAATTTACATTGGTCTGCTGGCCAGTTTCTGGGTAGCCCTGCGCGAACTGCCCATGGGACGGGAGTGGGTACTCTGGACACTGATACTCACCTCTGCCACGGATACTATGGCCTTTTTTATAGGCAGCCGTTTTGGAAAACAAAAAATGGCACCTTCCATCAGCCCTAACAAGAGCTGGCAGGGAGCTGTAGGCGGTGCGGTATTCAGCATTATAGTCGCCCCTATTTTTGCTGACTTGATGGGCTTACCTATAAATATGTTTATAGCTATGCTACTGGGTCTTCTGGTCAGCGTAGCCGGACAAACCGGCGATATTGCCGAATCTCTATTTAAACGCAATATGCACTGCAAGGATTCCGGGAATCTGATACCCGGACACGGCGGAATAATGGACCGTCTGGACAGCCTGCTTTTTACCGGTATAGTGGTATACTACTACGTGATATGGTTCATTCAATAAAGAAAGTTGTCATACTGGGGTCTACCGGTTCTATCGGCCGACAGACTCTTGAAGTTGTCCGTTCACTGCCAGACCACTTCAAGGTACTGGGGCTGGCTGGCGGAGCAAATGTAAATCTGCTAAAAGAACAGGCTGGTGAATTCCGTCCTGAATATATATACTGCCGTGACTGCCATAAGGAAAGTGCCTGCAATTCCCGCTTCATTCCTATGGAGGAAATGGCCGCCCTGCCCGAAGCAGACGTAATAGTAGTGGCCACTCCCGGCGGTGCCGGTTTACAGCCGGTACTTGCGGCTGCTAAAGCCGGTAAGGTAATAGCTCTGGCCAACAAGGAGTCTCTGGTTTCCGCCGGTGAAATAGTAACCGGTATTGTACGGGAAAATAAAGCTAAACTACTACCAGTAGACAGTGAACACAGTGCCATCTGGCAATGTTTGTCAGGTGAGGTTACACCCCCTTCCAGAATTATACTGACCGCCTCCGGCGGACCTTTCCGTTCTTTGACTAAAAACGAAATAGATAAAGTCACCCCCGAACAAGCACTGAAGCACCCCTCATGGAAAATGGGGCTTAAAGTTACCATAGACTCGGCCAGTTTGATGAACAAAGGTCTGGAAATAATAGAAGCCCGCTGGCTGTTTGATATGCACATACAGAATATTCAGGTGGTTATCCACCCCCAGAGCATTATCCACTCCATGGTGGAGTTTGCAGACGGCAGTTTAAAGGCCCAGCTTTCGCGCCCGGATATGCGTTTCCCGATTCAGTATGCCCTGACTTACCCCGAAAGAGTGGTCAACCATACCCTGCCCCGCCTTAACTGGGCGGAAGTGGGCAAACTGGATTTTGAAATACCGGACATGACCAGATTCCCCTGTCTGGGTCTGGCGATATCAGCCGGAGAAGAAGGAAAAACATTTCCGGCGGCATTATGTGCCGCAGACGAAGTGGCTGTAGATCTGTTCCTTAAGGGTAAAATAAGCTTCGGGCAGATACCCGAACTGATAGCCAAAGTATTAGATGCCCATCAGCCGGTTTCCAAGCCGGATATTGATGATATTCTGGCCGCAGATGCTTGGGCGCGCCAAAAAGTAACTGAACTGGCAGGTAATTTCTAAATGCTGTTAACCGTTGTTTCTTTTCTGATTATATTTTCAATAGTAGTCATCTCCCATGAGCTTGGCCATTTCTTTACGGCCAAAGCCATTGGGGTCAAGGTAGAAGAATTCGGGTTTGGTTATCCCCCCAGGATATTCGGACGCAAATTCGGGCAGACCGAGTATACCCTGAACTGGCTTCCTCTGGGCGGCTTCGTAAAAGTAGAAGATGACCCGGTAAATAATAAAGGCCTTTCTTCAAAAAGCGCCGGGAAACGCTTGCTCTTTTTCAGTTCCGGGGCTTTGGTAAATGCCATTTTACCCATTATACTGTTTGCTTTTGCCCTGATAGTGCCGCATGACGTGCTGGTGGGCAGAGTAAATGTTGAGGAAGTAGTGCCGAATTCCCCCGCCGCCGAAGCCGGGCTGGTAACGGGCGATACCATTCTAAGCATAAACGGTCAGGAAATACGCAATACCGCCGAATTTTCCCGTGCATCCCAGCTGAATCTGGGTCAATCTATAGAAATAACAGTACTCCATGCTGACCAAACCCAGAGCATCGTCAGCCTGACCCCCCGCTGGCAACCCCCTGCGGGTGAAGGCCCGGTGGGTATTTCTTTGCAGACTCTGGACTACCAGATAACCAGCGAAAGTGAATCTGTACTCAAGGCTATACCCCTTTCCGTAAAGCAAAACTTTGAAACTCTGGTGCTGTTTAAAAACTCCATACTGGGGCTTATCATGGGCAGTGTTCCTTTTGATGTAGTTGGACCGGTGGGTCTTGCCCAAATGACCGGGGACGTGGCACGGGCCGGGGTTGGCCCACTGCTGGAGTTTACCGCTTTCCTCAGCCTGAATCTGGCTATTATCAACCTGCTTCCCCTGCCAGCCCTTGACGGCGGAAGGATATTTTTTGTATTTATTGAATGGATACGGGGCGGCAGACGCATCTCTCCCAAGGTTGAAAACCTTATCCATATGATTGGGTTTTTCCTGCTGATAGGCCTTATGCTGACTGTAACCTTTCAGGATATTATACGCATTGCCGGCAACTAAATTCTGTTATACTCTCTGCTAAGAGGCTGTAAAATATGATTACGCGGCGACAAAGTACCGAAATCCGACTGGGGAATCTAACTATCGGGGGCAGTGCCCCGATATCAGTCCAGTCCATGACTAAAACAGATACCCGCAATATCCCGGCTACCATCGCCCAGATAAAAGAGCTGGAAGAATGCGGTTGTGAGATAATCCGCCTGGCTATACCGGATATGGAAGCCGCCTCTGCCCTGAAATCTATCCGCCCGAAAGTCAAAATACCCATAGTGGCAGATATCCACTTTGATTACCGTCTGGCACTGGCCTCACTTTCGGCCGGAGTAGACGGCCTCAGGCTCAATCCCGGCAATATCGGTGACCCGGAGCGGGTTAAAGCGGTGGTCAAATCCGCTAAAGAAAGGGAAATACCGATACGCATTGGGGTAAACGCCGGCAGCCTGCCCAAAGACCTGCCCCCAGAGCTCACCATTGCCCAAAAGATGGTCAAGGCCGCCATGGGACATATAAAGATACTGGAAGGCCTGGATTTCGGCCTGATTAAGGTTTCACTGAAGGCCTTTGATGTACCCACCACTATTGAGGCCTACACACAGATAGCCTCTCTCATACCCTACCCTTTGCATGTGGGCATTACCGAAACGGGTACGCCTAAAACGGGTCTGGTGCGGAGTGCGGTGGGAATA
>NZ_JBAZDW010000010.1:0-35088 GCF_041654235.1 Dehalococcoides sp.
ATTATCTGTAATATAGGACGGGAGGCATGGAAAACCAAAGAAGCCAAAATACCCGAAACGGAAAGCCCTGAACTGGGCAATACTGAAAAAAGGGCTATTATGATAGAGGCCATGTCTGCCGCCATTTTACTTATTGCCGGGGCAGACATACTGGTAATGCGTCACCCGGAATCTATGCGTCTGGTGGGTGAGCTGATGGCCGAACTTGGCTGAACCTGCCACCTTAATACACTTAGGGATAATGCCCTGATTATCAAAGGGGGACATGAAAGATGAGTAAAACAGTAGCCGAAGCCGCTATAAAAGGTGCACGGAATATAGTAAATGCCAGTTACGAAGTGTATAAACAAACGCTGGTTACTAACTGCCCAGATACGGCCGTGGGTTTCCCGAATACTGCCTATTTTCTGCCGGTTATTTACGGCATACTGGGTATTCAGGTTGAAAAACTGTCTGATATGGGAATGGTCTTTGATAAATGCTTCAAGATGCTGCCCCCGCCAGAGGTAAATGCCGAGGACGTAACCGAGCTGGGTGCAGTACTGGAAGCCGGCCTGTCCACTCTGTTTGCAGAGGAAATGCTGGAAGCCCTGCGTTACCTTAGCCAGCCGGAATATTACACCAATACCGAAGACCCCACCCCTGATAATATTTGGCTGGGTGCGGCCGATGATATTATCCTGCGTAAACGCGGGGTAGAGTTCGTAGACGGCACCGCCCCCGGTTTTGCCGCCATAATAGGTGCGGCACCTGACAATGCCGCTGCCGAAAGCATAGCCGCTGAACTTCAGCAAAAAAATCTGTACACATTTATGTGCGGCGAATCTCAGGGCAAGCGTTTTGCCAAACAGCTGGCTGATGCGGATGTTGAGCTGGGCTGGACACCCCGTCTGGTTTCATTCGGTGACGAAGCCACTGCCGCTATCTTTGCCTTCGGTTTTGCAGTCAGGGTAGCCCTGTCCTTCGGAAATATAGAACCGGGCAACCGAGCTAAACTTTTTGAATACAGCCAGGAGCGCATAAAGGCCTTTATTATGCCACTGGGAGATATAAGTGATGAATGGTATGCCAATGCCGCCGGGGCACTTAATTTCGGCTTCCCGATCATTGCGGACAAATCCGTATTGCCCATTTTGCCGGGGGTAGAGTCAGTTGATTCAGTGCTGGCAGGCATACCTTATAGCCGCATAGTCTCCAAGGCAATGGATGCGCGGGGAATAAAAGTAAACGTAACCAAAGTACCTGTACCGGTAGCTTACGGCCCTGCCTACGAAGGCGAGAGGGTACGGGGTGAACAGATATATCTGGAATGCGGCGGCGGCCGCACCCAGATGGTAGAGCTGGTGACAACCGCCAAAATGGACGATGTTACCGACGGTAAAATAGAGCTATTCGGGCAGGATGTGTCTGATATGCCTGAAGGTTCACGCCTGCCGCTGGCCATTGTGGTAGAAGCAGCCGGTCACAAAATGAATGAAGATTACGAACCTATACTGGAACGCCAAATACACCACCTTTTAAACTATGCCCAGGGGGTTATGCATATCGGACAAAGAGATATCGCATGGTTACGCATAGGCAAGAGTGCGGCTGCCAAGGGTTTTTCTCTAAAACATATAGGCTCTATACTTCATGCCAAGCTTCATCAGGATTTTGGCGGTATCGTAGATAAAATACAGATAAAACTCTATACCACCCCTGAGAAAGTGGCCGAGATAAGCAGGCAATCCAAAAAGATATATACCAAACGGGATGAACGTATTGAAGGCATGACAGATGAAAATACCGAGACTTTTTACTCATGCACCCTCTGCCAGTCATTTGCCCCCAGCCACGTATGCATAGTCAGCCCGGAAAGAACCGGCCTGTGCGGAGCTTACAACTGGATGGACTGCCGTGCTTCCAATGAGATTAACAATATCGGTCCTAACCAGCCGGTAAACAAAGGGGCGGTCATTGACGCCAAGCTTGGGCAATGGTCAGGCATAAACCAGTTTGTAGAAAAAACCTCCGGCGGGGTAGTCAGCCATTACAACCTATACAGCATAATCTATGACCCCATGACCACCTGTGGCTGCTGCGAATGTATTTCAGCCATACTCCCCCTGTGCAACGGGGTTATGACCGTAAACCGCGAACACACCGGCATGACTCCCTGCGGTATGAAATTTACTACTCTGGCCGGGACTATCGGGGGCGGTATTACCACTCCCGGTTTTCTGGGTCACAGCAAATACAATATCACCCAGCGCAAATTTATCTCCGCCGAAGACGGTCTGCTTCGGCTAGTATGGATGCCCAAATCACTCAAGGAAGAAATACGGGAACGCTTCAATGCCAGAGCTGCCGAACTGGGTGTGCCTGATCTGCTGGAGCGGATTGCAGATGAAAGCGTGGGGACTACCGAGGAAGAAATACTCCCCTTCCTTGAAGAAAAACAGCACCCGGCGCTGACCCTTGAGCCACTTATCTAGAAAGGAGTCCTTTTAATATTATGTCACCTACCGGTATAGAAATTTATAAGTTTTTACCCCGAACCAACTGCGGTGAATGCGGCGTGCCCACCTGTCTGGCATTTGCCATGAGTCTGGCAGGCGGCAGAGCTGAACTTTCTTCCTGCCCTTACGTTTCAGAAGAAACCAAACTGAAACTGGAAGAAGCTTCTGCACCCCCGGTCAGAACCGTAAGCATAGGTACAGGTATATACTCCTTTAAGATAGGTGGCGAAACTGTCATGCACCGCCATGAGAAGCGGTTTGAGCACCAATCCGGCATTGCCCTGCTACTCTCAGACAATCTGACCGAAACCGAGCAGAACACCAAACTGACCGCTTTCAACAGCTTTCAGTACAAACGGGTAGGTGCTATTTTGAAGCCGGATATGCTGGCACTCAGGGCAGACAGCGGTTCAAGTGAAAAATACCTAAAACTGGTCAAACTTGCCGCCGAAAAATGCCAAGCCAGCCTAATGCTGATATGTGCGAATACCACTGTGCTTGATGAATCCTTAAAGATTTGCGCTGAACGCAAACCCCTTCTTCATGCCGCTACTGCGGAAAACAGCAACGAAATGGCAGAGCTGGCTAAAAAATACAACTGCCCGCTAGTAGCCAAAGCGAAAAACCTGACAGACCTGGCTGAACTTACCATCAAACTCCAATCACTGGGTATTAAAGATATTGTGCTTGACAGCTCTCCCGCCAGCTTTAAACAAACCTTAGCCGACAATATCGCCATTCGGCGGGCAGCCATTTTGAAGAAATTCCGTCCTTTGGGCTTTCCGGTTATTAATTTCCCCTGCCTGATAACTTCAGACCACATGAAGGAGTCTCTGTTTGCCAGCATACTGACCGCCAAATATGCGGGTATACTGGTGCTGTCTGACTTCAGGGGTGAAACCCTGTTCCCTTTGCTGGTAGCACGTATGAACCTTTATACCGACCCTCAGCGTCCCTTAGCTACCACCGAGGGTATCTATGAAATAAATAATCCTGATGCCAATTCGCCGGTCATGCTCACCTGCAACTTCTCGCTGACATATTTTATCGTTGCCGGTGAAATGGAAACCAGCCGCGTGCCGTGTTACCTGCTGATAAAAGATACCGAAGGGCTTTCGGTTATGACTGCCTGGGCAGCCGGCAAATTCGGGGCAGATACCATAGGCAAATTTGTAAAAAACAGCGGCATTGCCGGGAAGGTCAATCACCGCAAACTGATTATCCCCGGGTATGCCTCTATGGAAAGCGGCGGTCTGGAAGAAGAACTATCCGGCTGGGAGATAATGGTTGGTCCGCGTGAAGCCGCCCATATACCGGCTTATTTAAAGCAGTTTAAACCCTAAGTGATTTATTAATTTATAGCTGGAGGGTTAGATGACAAACCCCAAAGAAGGTTTCAGCCTGCCTGCTCAGCGCAATTTTGAACTGGCCACCAAACTAACTCTTGAACTTAACCGCAGCCATTTTTTGGCCGTGCAGGATTTTGATAAAATAAGCCGACAGGCAGGTGCTGTACTCCAACCGCCCTTTATTCATCTTAAATATTTCAGGTTCAGGGTAGAGATAGACACCCGTAATGCGGCGGTCACCAGCCCGGATACCAGCCTGTCCCCCCGGGAAGAAGCCCTTATCCTGCATTACCTGCTAAAGGCAGACGGCACACCGGTTTCCCGCGAGCAGATAAGTTTTAAAGAACTGCCTGAAGGAGCCAACTACCAGCCTGTTTTCTATAACCGGGTATTAAAAAGCCTTATAGCACTTTATATCGCAAATCCGGCAAAGCTTAATTTGTCTGCTATTTCATTAGGCGGTAAAAAAGCAGAACAGGCTGATGTGAGCTTCCTCTTTCAGGCTCTGCCCCGTCTGCCCCTGTGGCTGGTATTCTGGCAGGGAGATGATGAATTTCCCCCAGAGGGCAACATTATCTTTGACCGCTCCATATCCCGCTATCTGGATACCGAAGCAATTACTGAAATCTGCCAAAACCTTAACCGCAGGCTTACTGAAAAAACCTTTTAAAGTAGACCGTCTGATAAATGCGTTGTACCATACCTGCCCTGAGTATATAATTAGAACGAGGGAAATATTATGCAAACTACCCAGATGATAAAAGTGCTTTTGGCAGATGACCACGTAATCGTACGGGAAGGCACGCGGGAGCTTATACAGCGCGAATCCGGCATGATGGTGGTGGGCGAAGCCTCAGACGGAGTTGAAGCCGTAGAAATGTCCATGAAGGTTCACCCTGATGTGGTAGTTATGGATATTGCCATGCCCCGCCTAAATGGAATTGAGGCCACCAAACAGATAAAACAGCTCCTGCCTACCACTGCCATACTTATACTTACAGCTTACGAATCTGAGCAGTATATTCTGGCCATACTGGAAGCAGGTGCCGCCGGTTTTCTGCTGAAAAACGTGAAGGGCACCCAGTTGCTTGAAGCTATCCGCTCTGTATATGCCGGCGAATCGGTACTCCAGCCCTCTACTACCCGCCGGGTTATTGACCAGCTGATTAACAAAGCCGCTAAAACAGAGGAACTATCTGCTGTAAACCCGCTTACCGAACGTGAAATAGAAGTATTGAAAATGGCGGCACGGGGCGTCAGCAATAAAGATATTGCCGACCAGCTGTATTTATCCAACCGCACTATCCAGACCCATCTTTCAAATATTTCCAAAAAGTTATCGGTAGGTTCGCGGACTGAAGCTATTCTCTACGGGCTGAAACGCGGCTGGTTTATCATGGAAGATTTGCCCTGAAATCCGATATAACCTTATGAAAAAAGTATTTAGTTTCCTCTATAGTCAAATCCGCCGCCTGCCCAGATTACTTGCCAATGTGCATATCTGGATACTGGTGCTTCTGTTTACCGGGGGATTTTTCCTTCATTACCCTCAGTTGTTGCCATTCATCGGCCAAATTGACCCTGATTCTTTTCTATACCTGACCCGCCATTCGGTGGGACGGCTGATAATGTTGCTCCCGGTTACCTATACAGCTCTGGTATTCGGTCTGAGACCGGGTCTTGTATCCCTTCTGTTGGCTATAGCCATTATTATTCCCAATATTTTCGTCACAGATACTGTTACAGCTGATGATATTATTGAAATTATTGGCATTATTATCATCGGGCTGGTAGTTAATCTCTGGCTGGAAAGCTATGAAACTGATAAAAAACACCGTCAACAAGCTTACCTGAAGATGGAAACTGCCCAGCGCGAGCTACAACGTATGCAGCAAAACCTGCGTTTTTACCTTAAGCAAATTACTATAGCCCAGGAAGATGAACGCCGCCGTATTGCTCAGGAACTGCACGATGATACAGCTCAAGACCTGATTGTAATATCACGCGCCATAGACCGTTTTGTAACCAAAAACCCCAACCTTGGCGAAGACAATCTGGCTGAACTGGAAGAGATGCAGAACCATATAAACCGCACTTTAAGTGAAGTCCGTCGCTTTGCCCAGGATTTGCGGCCTTCGGTACTTGACGACCTGGGATTGATACCTGCGCTGGAATGGCTGATACCTGACCTTTCAAAACACTTCGGCATAAATATTGATATAGATGTAAACGGAGAAATCCGCCGCTTTGCCCCTGAAACCGAACTGGTATTATTCCGGATTGTTCAGGAGTCTCTGCGCAATGTAGGCAAGCACGCCCAGGCAACTAAGGCTTGGGTCTATATAGACTTCGGCAAATACAAAGCAACCCTGACTGTGAAGGACAACGGCAAAGGGTTTTTACTGCCGGAACGGGTGGGAGATTTGGCCGCTCTGGGCAAACTGGGACTGACCGGTATGCAGGAACGGGCTCAACTTATTGGCGGACGCCTCTCCATTCAGTCAAAACCGGACGTAGGCACAATGGTAACAGTGGCCGTACCAAATTCCGGCAACCTTGAGGATGACGATGTCTAAACCTTGTGTCTATATCGCAAATCCTTCCCTATAAAAATCTTTGCCCCATACACGAGTGAAAGAAGCCAAACAATGGGCAAACCCCTGCCACCGGCGTTAAACCGCCTTGACAGCAAATGAACGCCAAAGTAGTATTATAAGAGACACTAATACACTAAGGAGAAACGATATGGTAATGGAAATAACCGACCAGAGCTTTGCTGCTGAGGTATTGAAATCAGATAAACCCGTACTGGTAGATTTTTGGGCTCCGTGGTGCGGTCCCTGCCGTATGGTAGCCCCCATAATTGACAAACTATCTACTAAATACGCGGGTAAATTTAAGTTCTGCAAACTGAATGTAGATGAAAATAAAACCACCGCTACCCAATACCGGGTCATGTCCATACCCACCCTGCTGTTTTTCAAAGGCGGTCAGGTAGCTGATATGGTGGTGGGTGCGGTACCTGAATCTGCCCTGAGCCAGAAGATTGACCAGCTAATCCAGAAGTAGCTCTCCTAATACCAAAAATCAAAAACCCCCGTTACCCGGGGGTTTTTTAATACTCTGCTGGCCACAAAACTGCCACTAACGCAACAAGGGTTTCACCTGCATGGGCAGTCCGGCTACCATCAGATAAACGTATTCCACATATGCACCCAGCATTTGGTTTGCCCTGCCTAGTAAATCACGGTAAATTCTGGCCATGGCATTGGGCGGAATAAGACCAGCACCTACATCATTGGTTACTACAATAAATGATGCACCCGTTTTTTTCATAGCATTTATTATGCCATTTATTTCTTTTTTAACCTCGGCATCCAGATAATCTGCCGCCTCACCCGTAAGTTCATCACCGTGTTCAAGCATATACTTGCACATTATGTTATTTACCAGCAGGGTAATGCAGTCCAGTATAATCACGCCGGCACTACTTCCATGGGCGCTTATTTTTTCACCCACCTGCAAACTGGCCTCTATAAGACCCCATTCGGCCGGACGGGCCTGCTGATGCCGCAGGATACGGGTTTTCATTTCTTCATCACCGGCTTCGGCGGTAGCTACAAATACGACCTTGCCGCCTATGGACTTGGCCAATTCTTCAGCATAACTGCTCTTGCCGCTTCGGGCACCGCCAATAAGTAAATAATTCATTTTGCTACCCCTCCGGTATTATAAAAACGCCCTGCCTGAGCATATACCTGAAATCAGTCCAGATGGGAGTTATCGTTCAGTTTTTCCAGTATAGACCCCTCCGGGTAAATATCCAAAACAGTTACCGAACCCACCCCCAGTATAAACTGCCACCAGTGTTTATACTCAATACCCAGAAAATGGCATATCAGGATACGGAAAACACCCCCATGCCCCACTACCAGTAGAGTATCGTCACTTTTGTGCTTGGAAAGCATTTTTACAAATTTGATTACTCTCTGGGCAAAATGTGCCATACTTTCCCCGTCAGGAAAGTGCACATCAAAGCTGCCTTCAGCCCATTTTTGGGCTATATCAGGGTAGCGTTCCACTACATCATCGTAGGTAAGACCTTCCACCCGTCCAAAATCTATCTCTTTCAGATCATTATTTTTATTGACCAAAAGAGGCCGTCCGTAGGCGATGGTTTCGGCAGTTTCCATACAGCGTTTAAGTGGGCTGGAATAAATGGCATCTATCTTTACCGAAGCCAGATATTCGCGAAGGGAGTTTGCCTGAGCATGCCCGCAGTCTGAGAGCCCGATATCACTGTGCCCCCAGTAACGGCGGCAATTATCTGTTTCTGTCTCACCGTGACGTACCATTATCAGCTTCATATCAAACGCTCCTCTGACCTAGCTGAAATACCCGGATAAGGCCACTATAAACACCAGTGCTGCTACCTCGGTAAATTCGTTAATTGAACCGTAAGTATCCCCGTTCAGACCACCCAGTCTGCGTTTGAAGAAAGATGCCAGATACATAACCAGCAACCAGCTCCCAAACATAGCCAGAAACCCTGCCCAGCCGCCTAAAACTACGCAAACTGTCAGGCAGAAAATAGTAGCACACCACAAACTGGCTTTGGCAGTTTCGCCTTTAAGCTCTTTGCCCAAACCCTGTGACCTGATATAGGGATACTTAACCACCGCATAGACCATAGCCCAGCGGCTGATTAACGGGAACAAAATAAGACCTGTGATAAAACTTTCCGAAGGCAGGCTTAGGACAGCAGAAAATTTTAAAAGCAAAAGGCATATTGCCGCCAGCACACCTATAGCCCCCACTCCCGGCAGGTGCATTACCTCCTGGGCGCGTTCAAATGACTTATGACCGGCGGCTATTCCGTCAAAGGTATCTGTCAGACCATCCAGATGTAAACCGCCTGTAATTATCACTAAGCTTATTATCAGCAAAGCGGCAGTCAATACATCAGGTAAAAAAAGGCTGAAAACCCAGCCCAAACCGACCAGTATCAGCCCGATAATCAAACCCACCAGGGGGTAGAAGCCGAGTGAGCGGGCAAAATCCAGCCGTGACTTCTCCCCCTGCCAGTCTTCTTTCAGCCAGGGTACAGGTATGTTGGTAAGAAAGCGGAAAGCCGCTAAAAATGAACCCATATATACATTTCCTTAACCCGGGATTATACCAGAATACACCTAACTTTGCTTTTCGGAAACCCCTGCATCTGCAAAGGAGGCCATCTCGTGCTGAATACGGTTAGCTGCTTCTATAATATTCATGGCAAGAGCCGCACCCGTTCCTTCACCCAGACGCATATCCATTTTCAAAATAGCATCCAGCCCCATATGCTCAAGCAGGATACGGTGTCCGGGCTCTACTGACTGGTGAGCGGCAAACATGAAGTCTTTTACCTGCGGGCAGATGGTATAAGCAATAAGAGCCGCCGCACCGGAGATAAAGCCGTCTACAACCACCGCCACTCTATTAGCCGCCGCACCCAGTATTACTCCTGCCAGACCGCCAATTTCATAGCCGCCCACTTTAGATAATACATCAATCGCATCTTTAGCATCAGGGTTATTCAGGGAAATAGCTTTGGCAATAGCGTTGCGTTTCAGCTTCATCTGCTCATCAGAAGCACCTGTACCGCGCCCGGTTACATCTTCAAGTGACCGCCCGGTAATAACAGAGCAGATAGCAGCAGACGGAGAAGTATTGCCAATACCCATATCACCGGTACCTACCAGATCCAGCCCCTTCTTGACCTCGGCGTTTACAATCTCTATGCCCACCTCAATAGCCTTTACAGCCTGTTCACGGGTCATAGCCGGGCCATGAACCATATTGTTGGTACCGGGTGCAATATTCCGGTTAATTATATTCGGGTCTGCAGCCATGGGAGTAGCCACACCTAACGCAACTACCACGTTACGCGCCCCTACCTGCCGGGAAAGGACGTTTATGGCTGCACCGCCATGAGCAAAATTTTGCAGCATCTGGACAGTTACTTCTTTCGGCCAGTTGTGAAACTTTTCGTCAATAATGCCGTGGTCACCAGCCATGGTTATAATGGCTTTTTTGGCGGTTTTTGGTTTGGCATCACCCTGAATACCTGCCAGTTGCACCACAATAGCTTCCAGTTTGCCCAGAGAACCCTGTGGTTTGATCAGGATATCCTGATGTGCCTGAGCCTTGACCATGGCTTCTTTATCCAGCCCGTATATCTTTGCAAGTGTTGCGTTTAATAGTTCCATATTTTTAAAACTCCTTTATAAATAAATTGGGTTAATATATATCCGGTTTTGCACTTCAGGCTATGCTCAGTTTGTCCTCCTCTGGCGCCTGCCCAAATAAAAAAGGGGCTGGCACATCTCAAAATATCTTCAAGATGAGCCGGCCCCTTTACCATCAGGTATCCGGTTTGGTGGTAACACGTCTTCTGGCTTCCGGATTATCCCCCGGTTTCACCCTTCCCATCAGAGTACTACTCCAACAGTGGTTGCACAAAAAGTGCTTTAAAGAAACCGAAGTCCCCAGTCACAGCGGCGGGACCGCCACGGATTCAAACCGTGTTCCGTTTGTTAATCACCATTAAAAACTATATCAGACAAAACCCTGCCAGTCAATCAGGCTGGATAAATCTCAGACTTACTTTTTAATTCAACACTAACCTCAAGCAGGTGTTCACACTCACTTTGGGTACGGGGAGCTATACGCACGTATTGGGGCAGACCAAATGAAGTGCAGTCCCGCACCATCAACCCATATTTAAGGAATGCTGAACGAAAATCTGCAGCACTCCTTACCTTCAGCAGGAAAAAATTGGTCTCAGACGGAAACACACTGAAACCCAGCCTTATAAAACCCTGCATCAAATACTCTTTAGAGGCCTTTATCTTCTTTTCAGATTCCGCCAGATAGCTGGGATGACGCAGGCAAACCAGCCCTGCTTTTTGGGCAGCGGCATTCACGTTCCATGGGGGGCAAATCTTTTTCAGGTTGGCTATTATCTCTGCCGAGGCCATGCCGTAACCCAACCTTAGCCCGGCCAGAGCACAATCTTTGGTCATAGAGCGAATAACTATTAGATTGTCCGAATCAAGCAAATCTGCTGATTTCCAGCAATCTTCAGCAAAAGCTATATAGGCCTCATCCAGCACCAGCAGTGTATCAGTGCAGACATTCAGCACTTTTTCAATATCTGCTTTGGAAAGATAAACCCCGGTAGGATTGTTGGGATTACAAATAAATACCGCTTTGGGTTGATGTTTTTTAATAATGCGGCAGGTTAAATCCAAATCAAACTTAAAGCCGCTCTCTTCATCTGCCCACTGTTCAATTATGTCGGCACCGGCTACTTCCACCGCCAGTTCATACTCGCCAAAAGTGGGTTTAAGTATCAGCACTGTATCCCCCACCCCGAAATATGCCCCAGCCACCAGACGGATAACCTCCATAGAGCCGCTGCCTATAATCAGGTTTTCGGGTTTCAGCGAAAGCCTCCCCGCCAGATATTCTTTGAGTTCAGCAGACTCAGAGTCCGGGTAGCGGTCAATAACCAGAGAAGACAAAGCTTCTTTAAGTTCCACCGGTGCCGGATACGGGTTTGAGCTAACCGAAAAATCCATAACCGCATCAGGGCTTATACCCAGTTTTTTAAGCTCGGCATAGTTAGGGCCTCCATGGTAACATGGCTTTAGTTTTTCCAGCTGCGGTTTAGGCAATACGGGCAAAATAAATCACTCCCACGCTTATTAAAACCCAGATACAGCCCGCATTGTTTATAAGCACAAGCGAACAGCTGATAGTTTGGGGAAGCAACGGTCTTATATCATCCCCCAGAGAGTAGTGTCCCACTTTTTCCAAGCAAACTTCAAGGGCACCTGCCGCAGTAGCCATAGGCCAGCCCGCATTGGGGCTTTGGGTCTTCCCATGGTCACGCCACATTATCCGCCATGCCCCTGCGGGGCTGTAACGCCCAAAGAAGCTGGCAACCAGTATACACAAGGCAGACAGTCGGGCCGGTATAAAATTAAGCACATCATCAAATCTGGCAGCAAATTTGCCCAGATATTCGTATTTTCCGCGGTAGCCCACCATGCTGTCAAAAGTACTCACTACCCGGTATGCCATAACGCCGGGGACACCGAATATGAGAAAGAAAAAGAGCGGAGCCACAAACCCGTCTCCGATACTCTCCGCCACAGATTCCACTGCCGCCGCTACCAGTTTAGGCTGGGGCAGTTTGGACGTATCCCGTGAAACCAGAGACCGAAGTTCAAAACGAGCTTGGGCAATGTCATCTTTTTCTAACAATCGCTTAATAAGCAAAGCTGCTTTCCGCAGCCCGGTAACCGTAAAACACATCTTAAAGAGTATAGCTGAAACTATTATGTAAACTATACTATTTATCCCCTGCAACCAGTCCAGCAGGAAATATACCGGTACGAAAAATAGTGCCATGGTGAAAATAACCATGACTATCCCATAAACAAACTGGTATCCCTTGCCGCCTTTAAAGCCTGCCCGTTCAAACAGGGAAATTACCTTGCCCATATAAGCTACCGGGTGAAAGGCATTTGGAGGGTCACCAAAGACCATATCAATAACAAGCGCCAGCAGGAATATCAGCAGGATTTCCATATCTAGTGTCCTTTTCTGCTGGCAATACGCTTGGTCAAGGCTTCTTTAATAGCTAAAGTAACACTCCGCCCCATCAGTTCACCCAGCAGAGTATGCCCGCCCACGTAGGTTGCCTTGTCACCCATACCGGAAACTGCCACTATCTGGTCGGTACCGGTACCGCTGGCTTTGAGAGACGGGGTATAAGCACTCATAATACCCAGTTCATCCAGAGCAATAGTCTTAGCCTCGGTAGCTGTTATGAAACAGGAAGCCAATGTTGCCTGTGAAAGATTTTCACTGGTGAGGATAATGGTATTTATGGTACCAAAGGGTTTAAATCTGCCGTTGCGGTCAATGCCTGAAGATTTATCCTGTCCAATCCGCAAAGCATTGGACTCCACTCCGGCGGTAGCCAGAGCCACCACCCACAAATCACCCCGTTTTTCTTCATGGATAGCTAGGTGGTCCATAGTAACCCCGGTGGATAAAACCAATACTTTGGAAAGGGGGATGCCGATAGCACTCAGTGCCTTTGAAAAAACCTGCCGGTAATACCCGTTCCAGCTTAATTTATCATCATGCAGGCGCGGCCAGATAGCATCCGGCAGATAAATATTGCACACTGCCTTTATCTTGCGGTAACCCTGCCTGCCGGAAAGTGCCCGCCGTTCTTCAGGAAAAGTAACAACCAAAGCATTGGCAGGAACACCCCAAACCTCATGCTCTATAACCTCGGCTTTTATGCCGTGAAATTCGGCAACTGTTCGTATATTTACTTTCTCAGTGAGCATCCGTGCCTCCCTTTTCACCGTTTGCATTGCACCGGATATTACCCAGACGCGGCAGTACTGCCGGAAGCCCGCTGAGTGGGTGGGTATGGACATAACTGCCGGGGCCGTAAACACGGCTTATATTATTGGTAGTTATTACCTCAACCGGACTGCCATCTGCATGAATGCCATTGTTGTCAATGAGTATAAGCCTTTCGCAATAATGGGCAGCCAGATTCAGGTCATGCAAAGCGGCAATAACGGTAATATTCCGTTCGCGGCACTCAGATTTGATAAGGTCCAGTATCTCTATCTGGCGGCCTATATCCAGATTGGAAGTAGGCTCATCCAGCAAAATTGCTTCAGTTTTCTGGCACAGAGAGCGGGCAATAACCACACTTTGTATCTCCCCGCCGGAAAGTTCGCCGATTTGGCGGTCAGCCAGATGCAGTACCCCTGCCCTTGCCAGAGCCTCCCATGCTATAGCGATATCCTTGTGGCTTTCATACTGGAAAGTACCCATATGGGGGTTTCGCCCCATCAGGACAATCTCAAAAGCGGTAAAAGCACTGGGGAGTACCGGTATCTGGGGCACAACCCCTACCATTTTTGCCAGTTCCAAACGGGGTATAGAGCGTGAATTACGCCCATTGATATAAATACTGCCCAAACGCGGGTCTATTACTCTAGCCAAAGACTTTATCAGGGTAGATTTACCTGAACCATTCGGTCCTACCAACCCAATCATCTCACCGGGCATGGTTTTAAAGCTGACATTTTTCAGAACATCAACCGGACCATAGGCTAGGGTTACGTCTCGTACTTCAAGCTCAAACATTTTTCATATACCTAAAAGAGCATTCTGGTGCGTTTTCTAAGCAGATACAGAAAGAAAGGAGCACCCACCAGGGCCGTAATAGCCCCTACCGGTATTTCAGAGGGAGCAACCAGAGTGCGGGAAGCAATATCTGCCAGTATCATGAAAACCGCCCCTACCAGAGCCGAAAGAGGCAGCAAGAAACGATAATCTGCCCCCCATATCAACCTGATGGCATGCGGAACAATGATACCCACAAAACCGATAATACCCACAAAAGATACCGCCGCGGCTGTTATCAGGGTAGCCGCTGTAAGAAGGATAATCTTCATCCGCTCAACATCCACCCCCAGTTCCTGAGCTTGCTCCTCACCCAGCTGGATAAGGTTCAGGGAACGGGCAAACAGGAGTATAACCAGCGTGCCTATAATCACTATAGGTATAACTATTTTTACACTCTCCCAACCGGCCATGGAAAAACTGCCCATCAGCCAGAACATGACAGAGTGAATCTTGTCACCGCTAACCGTAATGAGGTACGACACAATAGCCGTAAGAAATGAACCCAGTGCCACACCAGCCAGTATCAGAGTAGTCACCGTAAGGCGGTTTCCCACTCTGGCCAGCATATACACTACCCCCACCGCCCCAAAAGCCCCTGCAAAAGCAAATAGCGGGGTAGTAAAAATACCCAGCACATCAAACCCGATACCCAGTATCAGCCCCAGCACTGCGCCTACGGCTGCGCCTTGAGCCACGCCGATAAGATACGGGTCTGCCAGAGGGTTTCGGAAGAGCCCCTGATAAGTAGCCCCGGCCACCGCCAAGGCCATACCCACTACTCCAGCCAGCAGCACTCTGGGCAAACGGATATCCCAAATAATAGCCTGAGTATTTACGGTCCAGTCAGGGCTAATATGTACGAAAGGAATTTTTGAAATCAAGATAGCTATAGTGGTAAAAAATGGCACTTCAACTGAGCCGAAGGAAATAGCAAAAACAGCCGCCACAAGCAGCAAACCAAACAACCCGGCCATAGCAAAAATCCGCCCCCTCCAATGGGGGTGCAAACCGCCGGGAACTGCCGGACAGTTTTCCTTATTCAGATTTGTATTTACACCCATTCTTACCTGCAAAACTGTGGGGCAGGTATATTACCTGCCCCACCTGAATTCTATATCAGCTGATAGCTCCAAATATTTCAGGGTGAAGCATCTTGGCCAGTTGTTCGAGAGCCTCTACAATTCGGGGCCCGGTACGGCCGATAAGGTCTGTGTTTATACTATATATATTGCCATTGATTCTGGCATCAATATTAGCCAGACGGGGTTCATCCTGTATAAACAGCAGCGGCGCATCAGCCCCGGAACCCATTCCAGTACCAACCACTACCACTTGGGGGTTAGCCCCCAGCACTGTCTCCAAACCAATAGTCGGATAGGCTTCGGCTGAATCAGCAGTAATACTAACGCCTCCGACAGCAGTAATCAAGCCTGTTATGAAGGCAGTAGAACCAACGCTCATAAGAGGTTCATGCCAAACAATGTATAAAACACGCGGTTTCTGACTTTCAGACAGATTTTTAACCTTGGATGTTACTGCATCTATACGGGTCTGCATACTGTCCACCAGTGAATTGGCTTTTTTAACCTGATTCAGACACTTTCCGATAAGCTCAATAGATGCCAACACATCTTCCAGATTATCCGGGCTGATAGCTATTACGGTGAGACCCAGCTGTTCAAGCTGAGGAATAACTGTTGATGCATGAATATTGGAGGCCAGAATAATATCAGGTCCAATGGCAGTCACTGCTTCGGCATCCACATTTGAAAAACCGCCCACTTTGGGTTTATCTTTGGCGGCTTCGGGGTAATTGCAATAGGTAGTCACACCCACCAGTTTATCTTCAAGACCCATAGCATAAATAGTTTCGGTATTGCTGGGAGAAAGAGAAACTATGGTCTGAGGTTCAGACAGGATAGTTACGATTCTGCCAAGTTGATCTGTCACCGTCAGCGGATAAGTCACTTCAGTTACAACCGGGTTTTCGTCATCAGGATTGGTATCGTCTGCAGTTTTACAGCCACCCACCAGACCTAACAACAAAACCAAGCTTAAGAAGACACCGGCAACAGTAGTACCCAGCCGGGCACTCTTACTGTTAAGTTTCATATTTATATCATCCAGCATAACTGCTCCATTCATTTTTAATATTGAAAACAGGGGCATCGGGCAAAGCGTTTTCCTCTTACAAATTCTTCTGCATGGCCATACCTCCTCTTACCGCGGAGAGCCTTTTAGAACGAACCTTGAGGTTCTGACTTGGAGCATTTGCCCCTTACAGCAGGCGGTACTGCGCCGGAATTTCACCGGGCTTGCACTCAAAGTTCTAAGGCCCTTTTAGTTGTATTTACATTTTGCCAGGTGCAAAAAAATACCTCTGCCTCATCGGACAAAGGTATTTCAGCCATTTTAAAATGACTCCCCTCCCTATTCCGCGGAGTGCCTGGTAAACGGGGTTCTGAGGTTCTGGCTCCCGGAAGTATTCCCTCCGGTTACAGCAGGCGGTACTGCGCCGGCTTCACACCGGTCTTGCACTCATAGCTACCCCGTTACATATTCAACTAAAATTTAGTTTACTCCAGTATTTTTGATTAGTCAATACATCAGCCATAAATTGTAAGATTTTTTTGGCAGTTATATCAGGAAAATCACTTTTGCAGACCAAAAGAAACCCCCGTATCTTACAAAAGAAAACGGGGGGGGTAACTAAATTCATTTCGGGTCGGGGGTCAACTAGCCGTCGGATACGCCATCGGGGTCATTGTTCTCCAGCAGGCGTTTATGCTTGGGGAGAATACGCTCCCGATAAACTGCTTCCAGTATGTCCAGCAATTTGTACGGGTCTGATTCATAGTAAACGCGGGCACCGGTTTCCTTGTCCACCATGGCAATAATCTTGTCCAGATGGTCAGCAATGCCGCCGCTTCCCCGCAGTACCCCTATAACTTTGCCTTCGTCGTAAGCTATAGCAAACTCACCCAACGTACCGGACCGCCCTCCGGCAAATATCACCACGTCACAACTGCGGATATTTTCAATCTCCCGTCCCATCAGACCTGACCCGGTATAGATAATAGCATCGTAACCACGAGTGGGAGAGTGGTATTTTTCTACATGTTCTTCCAAGTTCAGGGCGGGGGAAATACCTACTACTACCCCGCCTTCTTCTTTAGACCCCAGAACGGTTTCATGGGGCATTCCGGGGCAGGCACCGGTAATAAGCACATGTTTGCGCTTGGCTATGCAGGCACCCAAACACCGTAAACTTTTTTTGGTTTCGTCAGTCATAGTCCCACCGGCTGAACCCATAACCCCTATTGTCATCTGGGGGAAAGGCGGAATTACCCTGGTTGATTTCGTCATTACTCTTGCTTCTCTCTCTAAGGTTTAACAATATATATAATAGCAAACCATTCGACCCTAATAAACAGGCTCATCTCAATCAATAAACCAGCCGCAGTTTGTAAGTCTGCGGCTGTTGAAACTTGTTTTAGAATTACCGGATTATTTTATCTTGCGGGCTACGACGGCAATCTCAGGTGAACCTTCCCAATAAACCGCCCCGGCAACATCAGAAAATATATCCGCCACCTCAAACCCTTTTTCGGCCAACTCATGTTTAAGCTCTGCCACACAGAAATACTTCAGCCAGTTGAAAACCTGCCATTCCCTATCCGCCTCTATAAGGGTGTATTTATCCAGCACCACCTTTTCAAGCGGATATTTAAAGGTGTTTATGAAGCCGAAATAATCATTGTCTGACCAAAAACCATCCATCAGGCGGTATTCATAACCAGCTGTTTCAGCCCGCCCTTCATAAGCTGAGAGAGAAAACACATCCAGTAGTATATTCCCGTCATCCTTCAGGCATTTGTTCCAGACTGAAAGAAGCTGGCAGCGCTGGGAAGGGCTCAGGGCACAGTAATCACAATAAATAAGGGCTATCAGGTCAAACTGCTTCGGGGTGGCAAACTCAAGGTAATTTTGTTCTATATAATGAATATCCAGATAGTGGCTGGCTGCAAAATCACGGGCATAACTGATAGAACGGCTTGAGAAATCTATACCGGTCACATCTGCACCGGTGGCAGCCAAATGGCTGGTATAAAGCCCCGGCCCGCAGCCAAAATCACAAACCTGCTTGCCGTCACCCAAACCAAAATAGTCTTTTATCCAGCCTGCAGATTTTTCAATGAATACTGCCTTGCGTGAAGCGGGCTCGATATCCGGATTGAGATGGAACTCCAGCATTCGGGAGGAAATATGAGGGTCATTCCAAAGTACAGGTGCACTGTACTGCTGATATAACTCAGGTTTAGTATTTATATCTGCCAGTTTTTTAAACACAAGCTTCCCCTTTATTTATTAAATGGAAAAATCGGGCACTTAAGCCCTTGCCATTCGGGAAATCTTTAGCAGATCATAATATAATATGATATAAAGAGATATTGGCATTAGTCAAGGAGTTTAAAATGGATGCACTTGAAGCCATTTTCAGCCGGCGAAGCATACGCCATTACCAACACGGAGATATAAGCGCCTCCGAACTGGATACCCTTTTAAGGGCAGGCATGGCTGCCCCTTCCGCCGGCAACCAGCAGGTCTGGCATTTTGTAGTTATAGATGACCGCCGGATACTGGATAAAATACCGGATATTCACCCTTACTCCAAAATGCTGAAGGAAGCCCCGATGGCCATCATGGTCTGTGCAGACCAAAGTGCCGAAACTAAAACAGGTTACTGGATACAGGACTGTGCGGCCGCTACCCAAAATATCCTTCTGGCAGCAGAGGCACTGGGACTGGGTGCTTGCTGGCTGGGACTGCACCCCCGCGAAGAACGCAAAGAAGCCATTTCCCGTTTACTAAATCTACCTGTTAGTATCAGCCCGCTTAGCCTTATCGCCATCGGCAAAAAAGGGGAGACCAAACCGCCTGCAAAGCGTTATTTGGAAAGCCATATCCATAAAAATGGCTGGTAGCTTCAGACCAGATTTGAAAAAGAACCCGTTAAACGTTAAAATTAGGCACATATGTCAAATACGAAATTAGATAGTTTATGCATAAACGCCCTTCGCTTTCTTTCGGTAGACGCTGTTCAGAAGGCAAATTCGGGGCATCCCGGAGCGCCTATGGGTATGGCCGCTATGGCATATGCCCTGTGGCAAAATTTTCTCAAGCATAACCCGCAGGACCCCGCTTGGCCTAACCGTGACCGTTTTATACTTTCAGCCGGCCATGCCTCTGCCCTGCTTTATTCACTACTCCACCTGACCGGTTATGACCTGCCGCTGGACGAACTTAAAAATTTCCGCCAGTGGGGCAGTAAAACACCGGGACATCCGGAATACGGCCTGACTCCCGGGGTTGAAATGACTACCGGCCCGCTTGGGCAGGGTTTTGCAAGCGGTGTGGGTATGGCTATGGCCGAAGCTCATTTGGCAGCGGTTTTTAACCAGCCGGATTGCAAAATTATAGACCATTATACCTACGGCATAGTCTCTGACGGAGACCTGATGGAAGGCGTAGCTTCAGAAGCGGCCTCTCTGGCCGGGCATTTAGCCCTTGGCAAGCTGATTTATCTGTATGATGACAATGATATATCTATTGAAGGTTCAACTGAGCTGGCTTTTACCGAAAACGCAGCTCTGCGCTTTGAAAGTTACGGCTGGCAGGTTATAGACCATGTAGACGGGCTTGACCCGGAGGCGGTATCTCAGGCTATTAAACAAGCCCAGTCAGATACCACCCGCCCCAGCCTGATTATCTGCAAAACAATCATCGGCTTTGGCAGCCCGAATAAGGCCGGCAAGGCCTCTGCCCATGGCGAGCCGCTGGGAACAGATGAGGTATCCAAGAGCCGTAAATCTCTGGGGTGGGACTATGAACCGTTTGTAATACCAGTTGAGGCTCTAACAGAGTTCCGCGAAGCACTGGGCAAGGGCAAAACAGCCCAGCAGGTTTGGTTGTCCAAGCTGGACTACTATTTAAGCCATTATCCCGAAAAAGCCTCACTGCTGCAGGACATGCTTTCGGGCAACTTACCTGAAGACTGGGACAAAGATCTGGATAGACTCTTTGACAAAGCTATGTCCAGCCGCGAGGCTTCAGGCCTGCTGATAAATGCCTTGGCTTCCCGCCTGCCTTCTCTCATGGGTGGTTCGGCAGACCTCAGCCCGTCTAACAAGACCGTTATCAAAGACGGCGGGGAATACGAACCTCACTATTACGAGGGACGGAATATCCATTTCGGAGTGAGGGAGCACGCCATGGGGGCAATAGCTAACGGACTGGCTCTCCACGGGGGCATAATACCTTACGTTGCCACTTTCCTCATATTTTATGACTACATGCGTCCGGCTGTACGGTTGGCTTCACTTATGGGGCAAAGGGTGATTTATATTTTTACCCATGATTCCATCGGTCTGGGAGAAGACGGCCCTACCCACCAACCCATTGAACAGCTGGCCGGTCTGCGTTCGGTACCCGGTCTGGTTACTATCCGTCCGGCAGATTCATATGAGACTGCTCAGGCATGGAAAACGGCTATACTCCGTAAGAACGGCCCTACCGCCATTGCCCTGTCCCGTCAGAAACTGCCGCTTTTAGATAACTCTCAGACAAAATCCTTAAACCTGCCTAAAGGGGCATATATACTGCAGGAAACAGACTCCCACCCGCAGGTAGCTCTAGTTGCCAGCGGGTCTGAAGTAACTATAGCGGTTGAAGCGGCTGAAATACTTAAGGGGAAAGGCATATCCTCAAGGGTAGTATCTTTCCCTTCATGGCAGCTTTTTGATAACCAACCCCAAACCTACCGCCAGAGTGTCCTGCCTTCTTCCCTGCCACGGGTAATAATGGAAGCTGGCAACTCACAGGGCTGGTGCAAATATCTGGGTACAAACGGAACTGTTATATCAATTGACCACTTCGGGGCATCAGCCCCGGCAGCCCTGCTTTACAAAAACTTCGGCCTGACCCCTGAAAACATGGCTGAAAAAGCTTTAAAGCTTTTGGAGAATGAACATGAGTAATATCTCTATTGCCATCGGGGCAGACCATGGCGGTTACGACCTTAAGACAGGTATTTTACCCTTCCTGAACCATTTGGGGTTAAAAGTTTTGGATCTGGGGGCTTGCACCTATAACAGTGCTGATGATTATCCTGATTTTGCTCAGACAGTTGCCCGAAATGTTGCCTGCGGAAAAACAGACCGCGGCATTATCATCTGCGGTAGCGGAGTGGGCGCCTGTATCACTGCCAACAAAATAAAGGGTATCAGAGCCGGTCTCTGCCATGACGTTTACTCTGCCCACCAGGGTGTGGAACATGATGACATGAACGTGCTGTGTTTAGGAGCAAGAGTGATAGGCATAGAAGTAGCCAAAGAGATTATCAGTGCCTTTTTAAATGCCCGTTTCACCGGTGAAGAAAGACACAAACGCCGTCTTGAAAAACTGCTTAAGGTTGAAAAAGAAGGCTAAAGCCCGGCTTCCTTAGCCGAATTTTTGGCCAGTTTATCCAAATACAGGTAGCTTGACTGCGGATCGGATTGCCGGAAAATAGCACTCCCCACGCATATATCATTTACCCCTGCCGCCACAATCTCAGGTATATTGGACTGCTTGGCCCCGCCGTCCAGCCCTATTTCGGTTTCAGGGAAACGCCTTTTAAACTCTTTTACCTTGAGAAGTACCTCAGGTATAAACGGCGCGCCGTAAAAACCGGGAATAACCGACATAAAAAGCACCATATCCACCTGAGGCACCAGATGAGCGAACTCTGCAACAGAGGTCTCCGGGTTTACTGCCAATCCCACCTTAAAACCCATCTCTTTTATCCTGCTGATAACATATTCAGGGCGGGGGGTTGCCTCAAAATGGAATATTACCCTGCGAGCACCATGCTGCTTGCAGTAAGTCAGATACTCTTCCGGATTCAGGGTCATCAAGTGTATTTCGGAAGCAAAACTGGGCTTATATCTGCCCAGAACCTCCGGGGGTATGCTTAGCGAAGGCACGAACTGCCCGTCCATGATATCTATCTGGGCAACCGGTGCAAAACCCTCTGACTGTTTTATCATGGACTCAAAGGCCGCAGGATCATCTGTAAGTATAGCCGGCACTACTTTTACGTCTTTCAACTAATCTCTCTCTATCAATATTACTCTGGCAGGTGCCCCGTCCACTTTGCCCAGTTTCAGCGGCAAACAGTAAAGCTCATAATCACCTTCAGGCACACCCGCAAGTTGCAACGTTTCCAATATAACCACTCCTTGGCTTAAAAGATGCTTGTGCACTCCATCCAGACCTTGAAAGTCCTCTACCGAAAGATAGTCTATACCCAACAGCCGTATACCTATTTCAGTCAGATACTGAGCCGCTCCAATGTCTATATACGTATAGTTTTCATCAAAATCAGGCTTTTTCCAGAGGCTCTCATTGTCAGTAGCCAGAATAAGCCGAGTTACCCCTTTAAGGTCAGCATGTTCAAGCATTTTGCGGGTAATAGTTTTCACCCCGCCAAAACGCAAAACCCGAACATCACCAACCAGTATCTCCAGAGGTATCTCACCCGCTCCAATACCTTCTTCAAAAAAATGATGCGGGGCATCTATATGACTACCGTTATGTAATGTCATTGTCAGCCGGCTAAGGTTGCTATGAGAACCGTACTTGATACTGTGCAGCAGAGTTATCTCCGGGCAACTATCGCCCGGCCAGCTAATCATATCAGGGCGTATTTCAGGGCTGAGGTCGTAAATTTTTTTCATGCCTTTACCTTAGCTAATTGTAGAAAGGAACAAAGGCAGGTGTCAAGCAAGGTTTAAATGGAGTTTCGCCATAAAAGCATGGGATGTGAGGAATTTTCAATCAAGCCGGCTGCCACACTTCCATAATACCATTTCTCTATTCCAGAGCGATTATGGGTGGTAAATGAAATAAGCGAGGCATTTATATCTTCGGCGGTACTTAAAATAGTTTCAGGAATTTTGTCTGAAACTTCCATACGAAATTCAGTTTCAATTCCATTTGCCTGCAACTCGCCGGTCAAGCGTTCCAGATAAGCCTGTGCCTGCTGTTTAAGTTCTTCAAGAAGTGCTTGGTAATATTCATCCCAGCTGGGTTGAATACTGGGTGAACGGTCTGAAGGTATGCATGGCGGTTGAATAACCACCAGCAAGGTAAGTTTGCTCTTAAAATCACGTGCCAGATCAGATACCTGTTTTAGGCAAGCCTCAGAGAAGAGTGAGCCGTCCAGTGGCAATAAAATATTTGCAAAAACTGCCTTGTCGGGGTCATGCCCTTCCTTCACCAATAATACCGGCAGATTAGTAGCTTTAATCAGCTTTTCGGACACACTGCCCAGTACCATTTTCTTAATTCCGGTATAGCCATGAGAAGCCATACACAACAGGTCAATACCATTCTCATTGATACATTTCAAAATAAGCGGTAAAAGCTCACCGCAGAACATTTTTCCGTTGGCTTGAATGCCTTTTGTCCGTAATTCAGCAGATTTAGCATCCAAATACTTCTGGCGTTCGTCGGTAATTTTAGGTTTGGGATCACATATGCTTACCAGTAAAAGTTCGGTTTCAGGGTAACTGGCCATAAGTTCAGCCGCAGGAAGGGTCTTTTCAGCTGTTTTTGTACCATCAAGAGTTATAAGTATACGTTTAAAATACATCTTCTGACCTCAAAAGTTCTCAGAAGATTATACCCTATACGTCCAGTCTGTGGAATATTATTTTAAAATGTTTTTAAAAAACAGCATAATTTCGAAAGACTCATATAATGGAAGAGGGCGTACAATCAAAATCTAGGGGATAGTACTACTTCGGGGTCAGGTCTTTGAAACTTTTTTAAGTAAAACATCAAAAGCTTCAAACCATTTTACTTTAACTTCATCCGTCCATGCAGGATCAAATATAGGGAATTTACCCAGTAGCACTCTATCCATATCTGAATTATCTGGAACTTTCATTGTATTATCTGGAATTAGAACATGCGAAGCAGTCCTTGGTATTATTTTCTTCTGAATCTTCTTAGTACCAGTTCCAGACCGTCCGACACGTGATTTTTTGGTAACGAAAGGCGAAATGGATATATCAGCATCTTCTGCCAGCCCCAGAAAGAACTTAATACACTTGCGAACTACATCATCCGCCACTTTAAAGCTATTATGGAAAAGTTCTTCCAGCTGGGCATAGGTAAGTGATTCAGGATCTGCAGAAGAATTAAAAACGAATTGATACCCTTCAAGAGTAATCTGCCTGAGTATCAGGGTACGGTCTTCTCCCCGGGCATCCACCAAACGGCGCAATTTTTCCCGCGGCATACCTTCGGCATCTGCCAAACCTAAAAAGCGCAGGGCAGACATAAGCTGGGTGCCGGTACTGCCAGACCACTTGTCTCCCCAAAAACTGCGGTCTAAACGAGATGGAATGGCCTCCTGTAAGCCTAAAAGAAAGTTTAAGAAGGTTCGGTATGATACATATGGGGGTAAGGGTTTTGAGCCTTTTAGATTAGCCATTTCTCCTCCATCCAGACATTTTATTCCATCAATTATGAAATAGCAAGAATTTAATCTGTTTTGGCGTATATTCCAATGTTGGATTAACTGGTATTTTTGAGGACGTTTTTTATAATAGTTCCAAGTGTTCTAATTCCAGCTAGAATATTCCAAAATTATTTTGGACTAAATTTGACGGCTCTATTTGGAACGGATTAATATGTGGCACAACTGAATCTTCAAGGGAGGGAAAATACCTATGGGGACTGCAATTGAGTATCAGAAGCTGATGACGGAGATTGTACATATCAATCTACCCGGGCCGGCTGAACCTATGCCCGGCATGAGTGGCGGTGAACTTCTTCATGGATTCCTAGCAGAATTATACCGCGCGCCCAGCACTGATTCAAAGGCTTTTATTGAGTCACTATCCGGTAAATGGAATGTTCATTTTCGCCACGTCAAGTAGGTAACTACCTATATATATAGGGGTTGCCGGGGGATAAAAAATGAGGGAGAGGCAATAAAATGAAAAGGAGACAGATAGCGGCCATAGACGTCGGTACAAGTAAAATCTGTACCGTTATGGCTGACACCGAAAACGGAGACCTGAGAATACTGGGAGTAGGGGTTGTCCCCTCTCGTGGTTTGCAGAAGGGCATGGTGGTTAACCTTAATGAAGCTAAGGAAGCCATCCGTGAGTCGGTAAGCATGGCAGAGAGAACTGCTGGTTATAAACTCAAATCCGCCTTGATAGGCGTAACCGGAAAACATATCAACTCTAAAAACAACCGCGGAGTTATCAGTATCACCCGAAACGACCACCTGGTGCGCCAGAGTGACCTGCAAAGGGCTATAGATATTGCCAGCAGTATCACTATGCCCCAGGACAGAAAGGTACTTCACATCATCCCCCGTAATTATTCGGTGGATGGTCAGGAAGGCGTTAGTAATCCGGTAGGCATGCATGGCTTCCGCCTGGATGTTGAAACCCACATTATTACCGCCGCTTCGAATTCAATTGAAAATCTTACCAAGTGCATCCGTGCTGCCGGCGTAGAGATTGACGACCTGGTCTTCAATCCTTTAGCCAGTGCTGAAGCAGCATTAACCGATGAAGAACGCGAAAAGGGTGTTATCTTGGCTGACATCGGTGGCGGCACTACAGATATAGCTGCCTTCAAAGGCAACAGTATTTATCATACATCAGTTCTGCCCATTGCCGGCTCACAGGTAACCCACGATGTTTCTGTGGGTCTGGGC
The DNA here is from genome assembly GCF_041654235.1 of Dehalococcoides sp. Lineage (NCBI taxonomy): Bacteria > Bacillati > Chloroflexota > Dehalococcoidia > Dehalococcoidales > Dehalococcoidaceae > Dehalococcoides > Dehalococcoides sp. The sequence goes on from NZ_JBAZDW010000010.1 coordinate 25,899, forward strand.
ATTCCTTTTGAGATGGCCGAAGATATCAAACAAAGATATAGCAGTGTAATACCCGGTGAATGTAATGACGCTAACTTTGTTGAAAGCGGACATACCTTCTCTTATCCTGACCTTTGCGAGATTGTCAGGATGCGGGTTGAAGAACTGCTGCGCCTCATTATCCTGGAGTTACCCAGCGATGATTATTCCAAAATGGTACCTTCCGGGCTGGTAATAACCGGCGGTACTGCCAACCTCCCCGGCATTGCAGAGCTTGGCAGCGAAGTACTGCGGCTCCCGGTACGGGTAGGTACTCCCCCCAATTTATTTGGTGTATCAGATATCTTAAATGATCCTGCCTGTACCAATGTTGTTGGCATGTTGCTTTGGAGTATCAATAACCGAGACGCCTCAAAGAGCCACCCAACCACTGAAGAAAGTGCTAAAGGCGGCTTTATCTCACGAATGTTTGGGAACCCCAAAAACTAACGAAAGGATAATGATTTACTAAGGATAAAAGAATGTCAAAAAAAGTATATGTACCCAGTGGCGCAAAGATTAAAGTTATCGGGTGCGGCGGTGCAGGCAGCAACGCTGTAACCCGCATGGTTCGGGATAACATACAGGGCGTAGAGTTTATAGCCGTTAATACTGATGCCCAGCATCTGGCTATTACCGAAGCTGCTACCCGAATCCAGATTGGTGAACGCTGCACCCGCGGTCTGGGTGCCGGCGGTAACCACACCATGGGCAAAGCAGCTGCCGAAGAAAGCCTGAGCGAGCTCAAAGAAAACATAATAGGTGCTGACATGGTTTTCGTAACCGCCGGTATGGGTGGCGGTACAGGCACCGGCTCAGCCCCCGTGGTTGCCAAAATAGCCAAGGAATCCGGCGCTCTGACCATTGCTGTATGCACCAAGCCTTTCTGCTTTGAGGGTGCTCACCGCATGCAAACCGCCGAAGAAGGCATAAATAACATAGTAGATAGCGTTGATACGCTTATTATTATCCCCAATGACCGCCTGCTGGATATGGTTGACCAAAAAACAGGGGTTGACGGGGCTTTTAAACTGGCTGACGAAGTTCTTTGCAACGGCGTCAAGGCCATTGCCGAAGTTATCACCGTTCCGGGTATCATCAACCTGGACTTTGCAGATGTAAAAGCCGTCATGAAAGATGCCGGCCCCGCCTGGATGTCTATAGGCAAGGGTGCCGGACAGAACCGGGCAGCTGATGCCGCCAGAGCCGCTCTGGCCAGCCCGCTGCTGGATATAGCGGTTGACGGTGCTATGGGTGTTATCTACAACGTATGCGGCGGCGAAGACCTTTCCCTTATGGAAGTAAACTCCGCAGCAGACGTTATCCGTCAGGCGGTTGACCCACAGGCCAATATCATCTTTGGTGTCAGCACTGACCCCCGCATGGGTAAGGAAGTACAGATAACCCTGATAGCCACTGGTTTTGCCACCAAGGAAAGCATGCTTTCCAACAACCATGAAAAAGAAATGACCCGTATGATGAAAGGTCTGAGAAGCAAAACTCAGGAAGAACTGGAAGTTCCTTCGTTTATGCGTTACCGATCCGCTCAGCCTTCCATCCGGAAACCGGCTCCTGCCGCACATCAGGCTCCGCCGCGTTTCTTAAGCAGATAATATTCTACATTTTTATATCTTGAAAGAGAGTGGCAGGTTGAACTCCCTCCCCTGCCACTCTCTAGACATCTAAGTCTTAAAGCTAACGAGGGTTGACATAGATAAGGAAACGAAGATGGAACTTGATGAGTTTCTGAAACAAAGTGCCGTAGATTACACCAGCCGCCAGATAATCCTTCTTTTCAGCAAGCATCCTTTTGCCCGCTTTGACCGCTCTGCTATTGCAAGCACCATAGAAGATGGAAGCGATATATTGCCCACCCTTCAATCGCTGGTTTCCAGTGGCATAATCAAGCTCTGTCAAAAAGGCGGGGCTGAACTTTACTGCCTGACTAGTGAACCAGCCCTAAGGGATATGGTAACCCGCTTGGGGAACATGGAGTGGAAACAGCAGCAGAATTTTTCCAGACGCAAGCTGATAGGTCTAAATGTTTTCCCCCAGACCAGACCTCTGGGCACACACTAGTTTTGTAACAGAGAAGAAGGACATTATTCGTGGTTGATGCAGCCGGTTTTATCTGAAGCCGGCTCTTGTTTCTTTTTGCCCTTGAAAGCTAAAACCGCCAGAAATACCGCCACGCTAAAGAGTATAATAGTAGCCCCAGAAGCGAAATCCAGTATATAGGAAAGCCACAGCCCGCCCAAACAGAAAACCACCCCAAATCCTATTGAAAGCCCCATCATCTTTAAAAGGCTATCCGTAAAACGGCGGGCGACTGCTGCCGGTATGGTCAGTAAAGCTATTACCAGTATTATACCTACTACTCGTATCAGCATTACCACTGTCAGCGCTATAAGCCCCAGCATTATTACATATAACAGCCCGGTGGGCATACCGCTTACCCGGCAAAATTCCTCGTCAAAAGATACCCCCAAAAATTCCTTATAGAAAAACCAGACCACCCCTATTATCAGTGCGTCCAGCACCAGCATAAGCACCAGATCTGAAGACGGCACTGTCAGGATATTGCCGAAAAGATAACTGAATAAATCCGGTGCATAACCGGGAGTTAAACCAATAAAGATAATGCCCAGAGCCATACCTAAAGCCCAAAGCATACCGATAATAGTATCTTCACTTATGCGGCTTCGGCGAGTAAGAGTACCCATGCTGGCAGCAGCCAGCAAACTGAATGCCAGCGCACCCAGCACCGGATTAATGCCCAGCAGATACCCCAGACCGATTCCGCCAAAGGAAGCGTGGGCAATACCGCCGCTGATGGATGCCAGTTTTTTTACCACGACGTAGCTGCCAATAATACCGCAGCCTATTGCCGCCAGCAGCCCTGCCCAAATAGCATTCTGGATAAAGCCATAACCCAAAGCCTCTATCATTCGTGTTCCTTTAGCACCCGGTGAGGTACCTGCCCATGTGCAATAAGCTGGATTGGGCAATTATAAGTTTCAGCCAAATCTTCAGCAGTCAAACCCTCTTCGGCATGGTGGTATGACAAATGCTTGTTCAAACAGGCAATATCATCTATGCATACTGCCACTGCACTGATATCATGGGTCACCATAATAATAGTCATATCTTTTTTCAAGGATTCTAAAAGTTCGTACAGCCCGGTTTGCATGGCCGCATCTACCCCGGCAGTAGGTTCATCCAGAATAAGCAGTTTTGGCTGATTAACCAAAGCCCTAGCTATAAATACCCGCTTCTGCTGTCCGCCTGAAAGCTGGCCTATCTGGCGGTTAATAAACGGCAACATGCCCACTTTATCCAGATATTCTTCAGCCAGAGCCACATCTTCCTTACGGTAACTATGTGCCAACCCGCGCTTGGAATATCTGCCCATCAACACCACTTCCAAAACACTTATAGGGAAATCACGGTCAAAAAGGTGGTACTGGGAAACGTAACCAATCTCCGGCCGGGCATCCTCAGGGCTTTTGCCAAGCACCTTTATAGTGCCGCAATCAGGCTGAATGAGCCCCAAAATCAGCTTGAGAAGAGTAGTTTTCCCTCCCCCATTTGGACCGATAATTCCCAGCATCCGTCCTGTGGGCTGGGAAAAAGTAATATCTTCCAGTACTGCCAGCCCATCAAAACTGGCTGTCACTCCCTTAAACACCAGGGCAGGTACGACAGGCATGCTCAGCTCATAACCTCTTGCATTTGTTTGTAAACAAACTCCATATTCGTTATGTAATCTTCTGCCAGTGGGTCTATCATCACTACCCTGCCGTCTATTTCAGAAGCAATAGCCTCCGCACTTCGGCTGGAAAATTGGGGCGAAGCGAAAACAATGCTGATATTATTTTGTATTGCCATATTTATAATTTCTATCATTTGTTGGGGGGTGGGGTCTTTGCCCTCTATCTCAATAGAAAGTTCCTTCAGATTATAGTCTCTGGCGAAGTAAACCCAAGCAGGGTGAAAGACCAGAAAAGTGCGGTTATAAAGATTACTGAAGGCCAATGTTATTTCGTTATCCAGCTGCTCCAGCTTTGCCAGATAAGCATCTCTGTTGGCGGCATAATAACTTTGGTTTTCGGGATCCAGACTCATCAGCCCCAAAGTGATATTTTTAACCATTTGGATAGCATTACGCGGGGAAAGCCAAATATGCGGATCTGCCCCGCTATCCTCTAGGCTACTTTCAAGAGTAATATTTACCGAACTGTCTACAACCAGCATAGAATGGTTTAATGACAATATTTTTGAAAGCCAGTTTTGCTCAAAACCAAAATCAGATCCCAGTTTCACATACATATCTGCCTGGCTTACATCTACCATCTGCGAAGGAAGCGGCTGATAAGTATGCGGCTCTGCTCCGGGAGGAACCATAAGAACTACCTCAGCCTTATCCCCTGCAATTTGCTGGGTAAACTCCTTTAGTGGCACTATACTGACTGCAATTTTCAGTTTAGCAGTAGAGGGTGTTTCTTCCTGACAGCCTGCCAGCAGTAAACTGCTAAGAAGTGTAACCCCTAGAATCAAACTCAAAAATAATGTCCTAAATTTCATACTTTACCAGTCCCCTTCTGACAATTCCGGCACCGCCCAATAAACTCCAGCAAATGGGTATCAATGGCAAATCCTGTTTGTCTGGACAGATTTTCAGTAATCTCTTTAAGCCCGCACCCCTCCACATGAACAACTTGACCGCACCCGGAACATATCAGATGGTGGTGATGGGAATCTATACGTTTTAGCAAGTAGCGGTGGCAGTTTCCGGCGGTATGAAGTTCGCAAATAAGCCCCAGTTCAGCCAGAAGCTGAAGTGACCGATACACAGTAGCCATACCGGTTGCCGGTTTGTCTGCCTGTACCAGTTTATGCACTTCTGCCGGGCTAAGCGGCTGAATGGCAGCCGAAAGCACCTTCAAAACGGCCTGCCGCTGGGGAGTTATCTTGTATTTATTCTGGCGTATACGGCTTTGGATAGTTGTCACGTAAATCCTTCTAATTGATACCTTTTCTCAATTATAGCTTCAGCGTTTTCAAATAGCAAGACACTCAACCATACCCATCTGCCAAATAAAAAGCCTCCCGAAGGAGGCTTGATTTAACCCCATATTTAACTCAGGCCAAACAGTCTGCCGCTACCAAATTGTGGCGGGCAATGGCAGTGTTAAGTATTTCTAACACCAAATCTGCGTGGCTGATACCTAATTTAGATGCCATAATAGGTAAATCTCCGCTGACAGGGTTAAGACCGGGAAGCGGGTTAACCTCCAGAAAATACGGCGTACCATCCGGGCTTACCCTAAAATCCATCCGGCATAGATCATGGCATTCCAGTACTCTATACGCATCCAGTGTGGCTTTTTCAATACGGGCCAGAGTTTTGGCAGGTAAGGCCGCCGGTACTTCATACTCTACCATCTGCCGCCAGTTGCGTTTTATCTCAATGGAATACACAAAATAATCGGCTTTGGTTTTAGGCACAATCCGCATTATACCCAGAACTTTAGGCTTATCGTTCCCTATAACACCTACCGTAATTTCGTCGCCATTTATAAATTCCTCTACCAAAACAGGTTGGTTATAGGTAGTTAAAAGTTCTGTAGCCATCCTCATTATCTCGTCGGTACTTTCCGCCCGAGAAGCAAACCGCACACCCTTGCTTGAACCCTCGCAGGCTGGTTTCAGGAAAGCCGGCAAAGGGAAATCCGACCAGTCTATGGTTGAAAGCTCTTCACAGTTGCTAACCAACTGCCATTTGGCAGTCTTTACGCCCGCACCAGCCACCAATTTCTTGGTTAGTGGTTTATCCAGACAGATTGCCAGTGTCTGCGGGTCTGAACCGGTGTAAGGTATATCTAACATCTCTAAAACACCGGGAATTTGAGCTTCGCGGCTGCGGTAGTTACCCAAACCCTCTGAAATATTGAAAACAAGATCCAGTTTCTGTTCCTGTACCTTGCGTAAAAATTCTTTACCCCCGCCCAAACGGTAAACAGCATGTCCAGCCGCTGTTAAGGAGTTCGTTATAGCCTCCACCGTTTCCGGTGAGTCATATTCCTCCAACGCATCATCAGGGCCGCCGGTTACCGGGGTCAAAGCCAGTTTAAGATCGTATGACAGCCCTATTCGCATCTGTTTCTCCATTTATTTTAGCGGCAGTTTTAACAGTACCTGTGCTACCGGTATTACTAAAAACTTTGTGACCACTCGGGTTTTTAAAACGGATTATCTCACCCTTGTAATTACGGATTATATATTCGTCAGCCTGTTTATCCAGCACATAGTCCGGCTGGATGGTAATCTTGCCGCCGCCTCCGGGCAAATCTATAACATAATTCGGCACAGCCAAACCAGAGGTATAACCACGCAAGCCCTCAATAATACCCACCCCGGTTTCAATGGGGGTATGGAAATGCTCTGTACCCTGAACATTGTCACATTGGAACAGATAATAAGGACGCACTTTGCTCATCAAGAGTTTATGGCAAAGAGCTTTTTGGACGGGCAAGCTATCATTTATGCCTTTTAAAAGCACCGACTGGTTATTTACAGGTACGCCCGCCCTGACCAAACGATCACATGCTTGGCGGGATTCATCTGTTATTTCATTAGGATGATTGTAATGGGTATTAAGCCAAATAGGCCCATACTTGGAAAGCATGCTGCAGAGTTCATCATCTATCCTCTGGGGCAAAACTACAGGATAGCGGGTGCCAATGCGGATTATTTCTACATGTGGTATGGAACGCAAGGCCGAAAGAACACTTTCCAAGCGTGATGTGGACAGGGTCAAGGGATCACCACCGGATATTATGACATCTCGGATAGCTTGATTCTGGCGTATATAGGCCAACATGGCGTCTATCTCTGCCTGAGTATGCACCCAGCCACCATTTTTCCACTCCCTTTTACGGGTACAGTGGCGGCAAAGCACAGGGCAAATATCTGTCAGCACCATTACTACCCTATCAGGATAGCGGTGTACCAGACCGGGCACTACCGAACTGTGGGCTTCTTCCAAAGGGTCAGAACAGCAGTGAGCATCAAAGCAAAGTTCGGCTGTATCCGGTATAAGCTGGAGTTTTACGGGGTCATTAACATTATCAAAATCTACCAGACTAAGGTAATAAGGGGTGGCAGAAAGGGGGAATACCGCAGACACCGTGTCCATATCCCGGTATTCTTCCGCAGACAAATGAAAAAACCTTGCTATTTCTGCTACAGAAGTAACACGGTTCTTGAATTGCCAGTGCCAGTCATTCCAATCCTGGTCACTTACCTTGGGGAAATATTTAAGTCTAAATCTTTTTGTTTGGTTAGGCCTACTGGGGGGCTCATCGTCTACCTTACCACAATTTTCAATTGTACCTGCGCCAAGAGGGTCATCCGATTGTTTGTTTTTAATTTTTTCGGTATTGGTCACGTTAGGCTTTAAGCCTCCTTAACAATTTATGGCGTTTACCACAGGTACACGTCACTGTGAATAATATTCTACACGAAACATAGCTACTGTCAAGGAAGCCCAAACGTAGGCCAATGGGAGGTTAAAAATATTTTTTTTGAGACTACCGGCGGTTTCGGATAGCCCACCACATGAATAGAATAATGGCAACAAGCCCAGCCCCCACCCCAACAACCAACCCCAGATTCTGGACTAGTGAGGCTTTATCAAAAACACCTGTTTCAGACCAACCGCTTTCATTTCCGGCGCCATCAACAGCTTTAACCCGCCAGTAAAAACTTGCAGCAGGTGAATTATTTATATCTTCATTGTCAGTCAGAATATATTGGCTAACTTTTATGCCTTTTATCTCCAGTAATATACTGCCGAACCCGCTATCAGAGGCTATCTGGAAAACATACTCAACGCCGCTTGCATCATTTACCCCTTCCCAACCAAAGGTAAACGGATAACTTAGTGCCTCACCTGAAGCAGGCAAAGTAATGACGGGGGCTGATGGAGATGTATTTTCCAGCCAAACTTCGCGCACTATCCGGTTTTGCCCGTCATCCAGTGTCAGGCTATGGCTGGTGCCCGCACCTGCGGGGATAACTACTTGGGCAGAAAACGTACCTTTATCATCTATATTTACCACCAGTAAAGAGACACCGTCATACCGCAAATCTACCTGACCATTAGGTTTAAACCCTTTGCCGTGAATATTCAGTTCCGTCCCGACATCAAGTGCCTTGCCCAAACCTATTTCCGGGTTAATATCCAGCCAGACATTCGCCTTTAAACTCTGGCTGTTTATATAATCTCCCTGACGTACTTCCACCAGATAAACGCCGGCAAAGCGTTCAGGGACTGCAAAATTTACCGAGAAACTACCTGTCAGATCCGCCTTTACAATGCTGGGGGTGACAATAAGGGGCGTATCACTATAATAAAAGCTGACTGATGTTAAGGGGGTAAAACCTGTGCCCCGTATATTAACAGTTTCGCCGATGGCAGCCTCATTTTTAGACAGTTCAATCCAGCTCTCCATAAGAACTAACCCGCTACCCGTATTGTAGTCAGCATCTATCGCTTTTACAGCGTGCAGCCCCCGTCCTGATAGCGGGATAATAAAGCTCAGCGTAAATTCACCCAGCTGATTGGTCGCCCCAAGAGCAACCTCTTGGTCATCGTAAAACAGCTTTACATTGCTCTGGCGCAGAAAATTCTGACCATACACAGTAAGCTCTGTACCTACTTTGATAATAACATCAGAAAAATACAGCTGCCCTTCCAAGGCCGCCTTGTTTACTGTAGCAGAACCAAAAAACAGTACTCCGCTTATAACCAGAATAGCAATAAGTCTAATTATGTAGTCTTTTTTCATTTTCATATTTTAATGATTATATCACTTACCAGAACCTTATCAACATTACCTTGATAATAACACAAACCGACAACTATAATGAAGTACATGAATGATATTGAAAACACCGATATTTTTGAATGCAGACGCTGCGGCAATTGCTGCCTTCATTTTCAGCCCCATTTGGAAATGGCCGAAGCCCAAAATATTGCTGATCATCTGAGCCTTAGCCTTGATGAATTCAAGGCTAAGTATGCAGACAAACGCTGGCCCGGGCATAGAACCATGCTTATCCGCCACAACCAAAACGGCTGTATCTTTATGGAACACGGAGTAGACAA